>NZ_JBFUIO010000008.1:0-74910 GCF_056401835.1 Paenisporosarcina sp. P4_D4
TTTCTATTTTCACTGAAATATTGTGAAAAATTACACTTAAACTAACGGGTGCTTTACTTCAAGAAGGAGTAAAGCACTTTTTCTTATTGAACTAAAACGGGGCAGGTTCGTCCAATAAGTATATATATTAAGGATTGAAATATGAGGAAGTGAAATTCTGTGAATATTAATTGGTTAATTGAAGATATAGTTTTTGAAACAATGCTTGAAGCTGATGTATGGGCAGATTCATTGGTGAATGAAATTTATGGTAGAAACTTTAATGGTTATATTACAACGGATTATAAAATTGCTTTGAAATGGTGAATTTTTTAAAAGCAAATTAATCTAACTGAAGTCTTATACTGGTGCTTTACTTCAATAAGAAGGTTTGAGTAAAAATTTTAGAAGAAGATAAAATAAATTGAGTAATCAAGTGAAGGTCTAGTTACTATAAAGTACAGGGGTGCGGATATTGAAGAAGATAGAAGAATTGCAGAGATCGTTAATGACGGATGGAAATAAGAAAATAGATAAGATTCAAGCACAAACGGTACATATTATATTTGGTGAATCATCAGCTGGGAGCTTACGTGCTGCGTTTCGAAATACACCTTATGAAAAGACAGAGGAAATCATTGTATTACCAGATATTTTATCTGTTGGTCCAGTGAAAAATATACATACAAAAGAAGGAATGCAGGCACGTTTTCATTGGTTTAAAGAGCGTTACCGGGATGAGGGCAATGAGCGTGATGTTACTATGCTAAGAATGATTGATTCAGTGGATAGAATCAAAGCCATTCCACAAGTTCAGGATATTGTTATTTGGACTTGTAATAATGCACATGAACAAGCAGGCTTACGGATAGTCCTTGCACTGCTAAAAGGAAAGTTGAACACAATCTTTGTAATAAATACTTATACGGCTTTTCATAAATTGTATGATTTGCATCCATATGAAGAAGATTACCCGAAAGCAACTGGCGAACTTCCGAGTGAGAAATTATCCTTTATTTATGAACAATATAAGCAACATCCCCTAAAAGACATTGGACGAACAAGTTTATGCGAAGAAGGCAAGAACCTTCTTAATAATGACCAATCTTTACTTCGCACATGGGCAGACCACCAATTATGGCATTATAATGTGCTAACCAGAGATGATGACTTAATCATTACTTGTGCAAAAAGACTAAATGAAGAACTTGAGTACTCTGGTTTTATAAAGGCTGCACGTGTTATTGGCGAAGTTTTAGGGCAGATGGAGCAATATACAGGGGACGAATGGCTCGAATACCGCTTGCGTTGTTTAATCGAACTAGAAACTTTTGAATATGAAGGAAATTTGAAAGCAATGCGGTATTACGGAGTAAAGTTAAAAGAGGAATTTTCAGCATAATGTTTATAAAGAAACCTGAACAATAGGAGGATTACTGGAAATGTGGTTATGTCCTTCCTATCTTCAACTCCCATGAAAATTAAAATTACCGACAGCCAAAAAAAGACAACGAAAGTAGACGCAGCTCATTTGATTTTTTAAAAAGTGCAGCGCTTAAACTTGGATGTGCATTAGGATGCATTTGGTTTAGAGAGTTAAAAGGGAAGGTGTAGAAATGACTGATTGTTGTGCTTCAAAAGAACGAATTACTGAAAGTAATGATACTGAGTTTTGTCCATCTTGTAATACCAAAGGGAAAAAGCTGAAAATTATTACGTTGAAATCAATGCTTAAACCCTCAGTTTTAGATTCTTTGAATCCGAGTTTGACTCATTACTTTTGTTCAACGAAAGATTGTGATGTTGTCTATTTTGATACAGAGAAAAAATTGTACCTTAAGTCAGATGTAAAGGTATCTGTGCATCAAAAAGATGATTCTCCCACAGTACCAGTTTGCTATTGCTTTAGTTGGACAAAAGAGAAAATTAAGAAATATGAAGAACAAGAACTTTCTCCTAAACCTTTAGAACACATCCGAGTAAATGTAAAAGCAGACAGATGCGGGTGTGAGGTAAATAATCCTCAAGGAAGTTGCTGTATGGGGAATGTTACGAAATATATAAAAAGTCTTTAACTAGAGCAATATATTTTTTTACTATCGGGTGCTTTACTTCAAGTAGGAGTAAAGCATTTTTTGCATTTTTTCTTATTAAACTAATGGGCAGTTTAGTTGAAGAAAATGAGCAGAAAAACTGAATGGAAAAAGGGAAATAAGAGTGAAAATGTTGAGATATTAAAAAAAGCCAACAGATACTGTTGGCTTTTTGTCTGTCAATTTATGGTTGTATATCGCTACCGAAGTTATTGCTAAATGCTGTAATCTTTAAAACTAAAGATTTTCTGGTTGTAAAAAGAATAATAAACGATAAAAATATAGAGCCTACTACATATACTACTTCAATGCTAAAACGTTGTCCTAAGTTTCTTCATCAACTAATAATACAAGTTAAGTTAAAGAAGGACTATCCCCCTTTAATAGAGAATTGAAAAAGGAGAAAAACTAAATAGAAAAAGATGCCGTCATGGCTTAAGGAGCATTTAATTTGAACACACAAACTCATGCAACTTCACATGGAATGGCACATGAAAACATTTCTATATATACAAAATTGAGTGGACCTAATCCTAATCAAATTGTGTTAATAGATTGGGATGGAGACGCTTAGGGGATGGGAATCATGCTGGAAGGAAAGATAATCAAATTCTATCGCGAACAACAAGAAATGAAGCAAAAGGACCTAGGGGAAGGAATTTCCTCCAGTACTCATATCAGTAAAATAGAACGGGGGCTTACAGAAGTATCGGATGAAACTATTCTATTATTATCTCAAAGACTAGGAATTGATATGGAAAGGGAAGTGTTAAATTACAGGAGGGTGGAATCCTTATTAAAGGAGTGGCATGATGCCATTGTGAAGGAACTGCAGACAAAGGCGGATAGTATAAAAAGGCAGCTTGATGGAATTAACCTTTTATATATTCAGGATTTTTATCGATCCTACACCCTTGTGCTCACCAGATACTACTTGTCTATTAGCGAGTTTACATCAGCGCAGGCTCTAATAGAGGAGATGGATGTTTGGACAGGCTTATCTAATTATGAGGAAAATATGTTGTTGCACATAAAGGGGATTTTCCATCTGACCGTGAAGTATGACTATGTCAGTGCCATCTCTTTTCTAGGTCAAATCAGTCTGGAGCAATACTCCAATCAGGAATATTATTACGACTTAGCTGTTGCTTATAGTTCGCTCAATTCTCGCGTCCTAGCTTTTTTCAATGCGAATAAGGCACTGGCCTTCTTCACCAAAATTCGCAGCTTCTCCCGTATTATTAAAGCTGAAATGCTGATGCTCATCCAGCTCGAGCAATCGAATGATTACCGTTTTCTAAGCAGTGAATATCATAGATTGATAGATATGACAGGGGATTATGGGCTCGATCATCAAAAAGCGATGCTGCATCATAACCTAGGCTATCTGAATTTGCGGCACGGCTATTTCAAGCAGGCTGCTGAATATTACAAAAAGTCGATGGATGCACGCAATTCCTCCAATCCCAAGTATGTCGCCTCGCTGGAGGGGTACATAAACGCTTTGACGAAAGAAGGGAAGACGCCAAAGGAAAAGCTTCTAAAGCTTGTAGAAGAGGGACTTGTGTTATGCAGGAATTTATCGGCCCCCACCTTTCATCATCTCTTTACGATGCATTATCACTCCATTCTAGGTGAGGATGACCAGTATTATCACTATCTGGAGAACAAGGCATTTCCCCACTTTGACAAAATGGGCTATGTAATGGCGAAAGAGTTTTATGCGGTAAAATTATTTGACTACTACATGTCCAACAATGATATGGTCAATGCTAATCGTTATGCTGGAGCAATTGTGGAGAAGTTCAGAATAAATAATCAGTTTGTTTGATGGAGAGGTTACGTTTTTGTGGCTGAAGCTTTAAGTTTTGGTCAGAAAATGGGCTTGTAAAGAGGAAAAAACGCTCTGTTTTTATGTTTTTTGCATCGTTCGGGGGTGAAAAGAATGTTTGTGCTTCCTTCTGAGCTAGGATGGAGTGCTCAAAATATCTTATTCTAACAACCCTAATCATTTATCTTTTTCACATCGGGTCACACCTAACTAACCAAAAGAAAAGATGCCTGCTTTCTCTATATAAAGCAGGCATCTTCCACTAAAATTATCTTAATCCGTAAGCCTTGATGATCTCTTGGGTAATTTTGTTTCCTTCATCATCCCAAGCGCTTGCTCTGAGTGAAACGGATTTTGCGTTTATCGGATTTTGGATGGTTGCGGCATAAGCCTCGCCATCTTTTGTAAGCTTCACTTTTTTCCACGATTCGCCTTCATTGAATGAAACTTCCAAATTGGCATCCTTCACGTTTCCGTATCCTACTGCACCTTCTACTTTACCGACAGACAGCTCAAGGTTAGTAGGACGGTTTGCCAATGCATCCCCATTTACATCGGTGTCCACCTTGTAATCCAGAGTTAGGAATGGAAGATCGTATCTCCAATCCTCTGATGCTTCCGTCCAGAAGGTCCATTCAGTATGAGTGCGGACCGACGTATTCCAGCGATCTGCGTCACGTTTTGCGTCCGTAACAAAGCGGAATTGCGTACGTTCTTTTGGTGCGACATCTGTTGCATAGAGCGCTTGGCTTTTACCTTCCTTCACTAATGTATCACCCTTGTACAATTTAGATGTCTGATTTTTTACAGATATATTATAATCGTTAATACCGCCTGTGTTTCCTGTTCCTGCATCGGCCCAAGCAGGAACATTGATCATTAGATGATTGCCTTGGCGCTCAGGAGCCCAGTAACCTTCACCCAAGCTTGGACGGACAACTGGAGAGAACCAGTTCTCTGTTAATTTTTGTCCTTTTGTGTAAGTGGCCAATGGCTGACGGATCTGCCATTTCGAATCTAAGACAGTTGCCTCGTGATACCAGCCTGTGTCCTCTATTGCCGAAACATACTCAGTTCGGGCTCTTGGTAATGATATCTTTTGCAGGAAACCTACAGCTCCAAATGTATGCGGTCGCAAGTCGTATCGGAATTCTCCACCTGCTGTTTCAATGTGGGAATTATAGCGACTGTCGATTGTCGCTAGGTCTTTATTCTTCGGTGCATAGGTTAAATCCTTTGGTATAGAACCTTTATGGACATCCATAAGATCATATACATATGGAGAATCGATTGTTCCTTCTACTTGCAGTTTTACATCTCCTGAACGTACAGCTTTTACAAGCTTGTCGCCTTCTTTTTTGCTGATACCAGCAACGGCAATCGGGTTGACTGTGTACTCTGGAGTACCAGCAAATTTACTAAATTCTTTATCTTCATTGTTGACGATGATCAGTAGCTTTGCCCCGGCAGCAGCAGCAGCAGTAGCTTGTTGAGAAGGGGTTACTTCATCATTTCGATCGACCACAACAGCTTTACCTTTTGCTTTTAGGCGGTCGAAGTCAGCTGAACTTCCTTTTCCGGCATAGACAGTGGATAAGTTATACTTTCCATCCAATAATGCACTTCCGGCAAATGGAATATCATCCAGTTCCTTTCCATTAAAGTTAATGGTCAGAAGTGGTTTTGTTAGGCGCCAGCGAGTAAGCTGCTCAAAATATCCTTTTTTGACTTCTTTTGTTGGAACAGCGTACATCTTATCAATCCAAACCGGCATCAAATAGAGACTAGTCAGGGGCATATCACCAATTGTTCGGTGATATTCCATACGTTGGTAATTTGCCTCTGTTTTCTTCGGTACCTCTACAGATATTTCTTTTGCTTTTCTTGCATCGAGCTCCACTGTTTTTGGTCCATTCAGTTCCACTTCCGGGTCACCTACAAGGGCTACACCAGCGTGGTCTGTGTTCACGTCCACATCCATTAGGGACATGGCCGAATAGGTGCCTGGCGGCAGGCGAAGTTCTGATGAACCATTGACAGCATAAACAAACGGCTCCATTTTCTCGCTGGATATTGCCACATATGCAAGTCCAGCAGAGCCGTCACGGTCAGTTGCATTTAGAGTAAGAGTATAACGTTCCTCTTCCTTGACCATCGCCATAGTTGTGTGTACAACGGCTTTTCCGTTTGCTTTTGCTGTTAAAAATCCTTGATAACGGGAGCCTGTTTCACCAAGGGTGGAATCAAGTGTTACGTTCACGTCCGCTGTGCCATTGGCTGGAACAGTGATGGTATTTTCAGAAAGGTTTAACATACCAGATGGAGCTTCTTCACCCTTTGCATTTGTAAATGTCGCTTCCAACTCTACTGTGATGTCCTCGGCACTATCATTTGTATAGGTAACGACTTTTTCAACAGGGGCTGCTTGATCATGAGGCCATTTAAAGAAGCCGAATGATACGGAGCTAGTTGCTCTCAGCTGTGTTTCCAAGACTGCAGCTATATCAACTCGTCCTGTTCCCACCTGGTAAGGCTGGTAACCTTCAAGCTTCGTTGTTGTGTTCATCAATGCTTCTTTTAAAGCTTTTCCGTCCCATTCTGGATGTTTTTCGGCAAGGATAGCTGCTGCACCTGCGACATGTGGTGAAGCCATGGATGTACCATCTTTTCTAGAGTAATATCCACTGCCAGATGTAAATTGGGAACGGGCTGCAACAATACCTACACCAGGGGCAGATAAGTCAGGTTTTAGACCCATATCGCCATAGCGAGGCCCCATTGAAGAGAACCATGCAAGCCGATCCGATTTGTCCACAGCCCCGATAGTTAAAGCGGATTCTGCAGCACCAGGAGAGCCGATAGAGCCTTCTGCTCCATTATTACCGGCAGCGATAACAAATAGTGTTCCATTCTCTTCACTAAGTCTATTTACAGCTTGAGACATAGGGTCTGTGCCATCACCTGGCTCGCTGGTTCCAAGACTCATATTGACAATCTTTGCATTTTCAGATGCCCATTCCATTCCATCAATAATCCAAGAATCTTGTCCAAATCCTTGATCACTCAATACTTTCCCTACCAGTAAGCGTGCATCAGGAGCAACGCCTTTGGATTTCCCATCAGCTGCACCTGTTCCAAGCACAGTGGAGGCAACGTGTGTTCCGTGACCATTTCCGTCATTCACTTCTTCGCCAGGTACAAAGCTCACCGCTTCGTCCAATTGATCGACAAGGTCCGGGTGGCCAGGGTCAATTCCGGAGTCAAGCACGGCAACCTTGACGCCTTCACCTGTAAAGCCTGCTTCCCATGCTGTGTGTGCTCCAATTTGAGGGACACTTTGATGAAGGGCTGCTTCTACACGGCCATCCAGCCAAATTTTTTCTACTCCATATTTAAAGAGTGATGATTTTTCAGGTTCTTTATTGTCCCTTTGAACTGTGACATCTTCCCAGAATGTATCCGCTTTCATTTTGTCGGTAGTAAGTGCGGCACCATTAATACTTTCCAAATCCCGAACCTTCTTCGCTCCTTTTGGAGCAATGTTTTTGGAGAAAGATTTAGCCTTTGTCTCTTCGTATTCGACGATAACCGGCAATCCTGCCTGATTCTTGTCATCATACCCATATTCAATCAATTTCGTAATATTAAATAAGTCCTTATCCAGTTTTCCTGCTGCCAGGTAAGGCATGGTAGAGTTCGGGAATACGAAAGTATCCTCACCAAAGGTCAGGACCCTGACTCCATCCCCATCCTTATTAGCTGGCTCTACATTGATGATATATTTCCCGTTTTTAAGGGTAGAAACTTTTACGACATCACCAGTAATGAGCGTAATTACGTGATCACCGGTCCCATTATTACTCATTGCAACAGTTGATTTATCCAATACCGTCCCATTCCTAGATGCTCCAAGTGCGTTCACTTGAAAAATGGAGCCTGATAGCATAGAAGCGGCAATCGATCCAACTAGAAGCGTCTTCATGGTTAGCTTTTTCATTTACATTCTCCTATTCCATAAGGTAATTAGCGGATAATTCTAAGCTGAGAAAAATCATGGTGAGGTAAAAATAAGAAGTTATTCAGTCCCAAAAAGATTACTGAAAGAAGTAGACTGCTAGAATCAAAGCTTGTCTTCACCTCCTTAAAGGTTTGGTTCTATTTCTGAGGAAGCTCCTAATGGTAGTAAGTTCTCTAGATGAGGTAAATAAATAGGAAGGATTAGTTGAATTGTATAGTCATACAATATTATTGACAAATGGGGTTTTGAGAGGGACCTAAGAACTATATTAGAAGAAGGAAATCTGCAAATATTAGCTGAAATAACCGAAGGGATAAACCGAAATGTCTAAAAAAGGGGAAAAGAATTGGGGTTTTAATTAGTATAATCTAAGGTAATGAATTACATAAACGAATAAACTAAATTATCCATATTCAACTAACGGGTGCTTTAGTTGAATAGCATAATTCAAGTCAACAGTGATCTGTTGGCTTTTTCTGATGCATTCCGGACCATAATTCGCAGCATAATCTAGCGCTTTTTTATTGTCTGTGATAGCTTGTTAAACGGTGATACAATTGAATTATAAACACTAATTAATTGGTTTATAGGAGGTAATATTACAGATGGAAAACTTAAAACTTCATGTTGGATATGATAAAAAGGAAGCATTATATGTTAGAGAAAGTCTAATCAATTACAATAAGAAACAAGTTGCTTATACTGAAGAAGAAAAAATAAATATTATTATTAAAGATGACAATCACAACATATTAGGTGGAATATTAGGGAATATAGATTGGAAATGCTTTCACATTGAGATTCTTTGGATTGATGACGTGTTACGCGGAAAAGGTCAAGGAAAAGAGTTAATGAAGGAAGCAGAGAAAGTAGCTATAGAAAAAGGGTGTAATTTAATTAGATTGGAGACTTATAGTTTTCAAGCCCCTGATTTTTATAAAAAACTTGGTTATGAAGTTTTAGGTAAACTTGAAAACTATCCAGAAGGTTTTGACCATTATTATTTATTTAAAAGATTGAACAGTCTTTGATCTGAAAGTTAAATTCAACTTTCTTTTTAGGACCATGATGCGCATGAACTAACGGATGCTTTAGTAAATAAAGACAGTCAAAAAAATGCGCTTAGAGATACATTTCCAAGCGCATTTTTCTATACAACATCAACCAATATGAATGTCCATCGGTCCTCTTCAAGTTCTTCATCTTCGTAAGGGATAATCCCTTTTTCCATGGCAAGATGTTGATCCAACACTTCTTCCACTCCCCATTGTGTGCTGTGCCAAAAACTACCGAATTCGTCGATGTCACGGTATAGCATTGCCGCTTGTAAGTAAGAGAATGGCGAACCATCTCCTTGAATTAGACTCATCGGTTCAACTTGGTTGGTATCTTCGATGTTCCAGCCTTCCACTTTTCCGTATCCATCCATGCCCTCACAAAAGGATTCCCCTTTGAATGTCCATCCTCTTTTATTTGTAGTTGATAGTAGGGCTTCACGAGCACATTTTCCAAGTGATTGTGTTTTGTTAAGCCAAGTTCAGGATTTAGATTATAAGATGAAGGTGCTACAATATTTGGTTTTGTGTCATCTACTGTAAATTCGATTCGTTTGATTATCGTTTAATCCTTGCTTTCACTTCTGCCAATGTATACAGTTCCATTAAATCCTGTGTGGTGAGTTTAGAATATAGGGATGTAAGTTGGTCCAGGTATCGTTTTTTTTGTGATTTCCCTGGAAATAAATCTTCTATTGAAAGGTCATCTTGAGATGATGTCCCGTTCATGATATCTTCCCATTCAACATCTGTTCTACTTGAACTGGCGAAAGAGTTTAACTGAGAGTGAACTTGCTCTTCAGGATCATTCACGAAATTAAAAGGTGTGGCTGATTCGCTTATTTTGTACATTTCTTCTGACCATTCCAATTGCTTTAAAGGACTATTTATTAGTAATAAATCAGTTGAAATGTTGAATCGTTCAGCTATCGCGACAATCCAGTTTGCAGAAGGGACACTCTCACCGCTTTCCCAACTCTTGATACGGCTAGCGGAAGTACCGATGTCTTTCCCAAGTGCCAACATAGAAAGCCCGTGTTGAATGCGAATTTCTTTCAATCGTTCACCAAAATCTAGTGAATTGAATTCCAAAGTTCATCACCTCTTGAATGAATTATTAACTTTTAAGTTAAAAGTGTCAATAATTTTCATTTATAAGTAAAACGAAACCATTTCTCCCCCATTTGCGTATAAGAAAAAAAGAAGTGATCAGGTTGATTGAGGAGGGAAAAGACCTGGGGTTACAGAAATGCGTCAAATGCCATCATCGATTCAACTGGGGTAAAATATTTAAATCAAATATCTTTATGTATAAACCAATTCAATGCAGCCAATGCGGCACTGAACACCGGATTACTTTCCTTTCAAGAATTGTAGCAGCTGTAGTGCTTGTTCTACCGATGTACATTTTTGGTTTCTATTTAGGAAGGCAGTGGCATTTACCTTATGGCTACGCTTTTTTAATAGTAGTGTCACTAGGAATTATTTCTTTACTCATTCTTCCCTTTGTACAGAAGTATCGGCGCAGCTAACAAAAGACAAAAAACCATCCATGGCCATTACTGTGCCATGGATGGTTTTTTAAATTTTTTCACTGTAAATAAATGTTAGAATAAATCATATAAGGAAATTTCGAAATATATATATAAGGATGGTGTTCGGGTGAAAAAACGTATTGCGATAGCATTTCTTATAATTTCTATTGTGGGATTCATTTTCAGATTGCACGGTCTGCTTCATGAAAGGAAAGCGAAGGAATTGTCCGTTGCATTTATAGAAGAGACTTATGGAGGCGACTGCCTGAACGATATCAAGGCTAACATATATGGAGAAGAAGATGGCTACTATGCGGTTTATGTTCGTTCAAATGATAAAACCTTTTATCTGAAAATCAAATTGTCCATGTGGGGGCAAACAGAAGAAATCTTGGATGCTTCTGAATACAATCAGGTTTACTCTTGCGAGGAGGAATTGGATGTTTAAAGAAATGAAAATCCGGATTTTTGTTGTCTTATCGATTGTCTTTGCTCTCGCAGTGGAATGGATTTTATCCTTGTATGAGATTCCTGAAAACTACAAACGCATTATTTCAGATTTCGTTTCTTTTGAATTGGTTGCGTTGCTGTTCTTTGGCTATTACTTTTATCGGTATAAATCTCCGCTCCGGACTGTTGTTTCAGACAGAAATGTGGATACTTCATTCTTATCGGTGCTAGCAATTGCGCTTATTTTCAATACATTTTCACTTACAACGTTTTGGGCTTATTTAGTGATAGAAGATTCTTTCTTTCAATTAGACCCATTTATCATTGAACCCTCCAATGAAACTGTCCTATTTTTGATTGTCTCCATGGTGGTGACGACGGTAACGGGACCAATCGCAGAAGAATTCGTTTTTCGGGGACTTTTGTTGAACCGACTCATCAAGAAAACGAATATGTGGGCCGGTATCTTGATTTCGAGTTTGGCTTTTGCAGCAATCCATATGCAAGCCGAAAAGATGCTAGCTACTTTCATCTTTGGCATCCTTGCCTCACTGATTTATTTGAAGACAAAAAATTTATTCATTCCGATCTTGATTCACATCGTACATAACGGCTTCACTTTATTTCAAGAATTCTTCTTTCCTTCATGGATAGAAACCCTTTTCTTAGTCAGCACGGATGATTTATATGTGAACGTTGTCCTGAAAAGCACGTTTCTCGTGGTCAGTTTATTATTGTTGATTCTCATCATCATGTATCTTGCAAGAAGCATATACTCCGACAGACGAAAAAGAGATGTATTATCGCAGCCAGTAGGAGTTTCTCAATAATTCGAAACCATTTCCTCCCAGTTGCGTATAAGTAAGTAGAATTTGATTGGGGTTGAGCGAATGTTTGAAGAGATGAAGACGCGTCATTTGTTTGGTTTGACTATTTTGTTGATGGTGGTATTTGGATTTGGGGCTATTTTCCTTCCTTACAATGATGATAATTTTGTGGAAGCCGGAATTACGCTGATTTTGTATATAGCAGCACCCATTCTGTTTTTCCGATATCATTTCCGAAAACAAGGTCGATCTGTACGTGAAGTGGTATTCAAGGAAGGAACCGTTGAATGGCTACCTCGTTTATTTGGATTTGTTGCGATTTCCATTGCGTTTTCAATAAGTGTATTTTGGCTTCAATTGTTTGCCTTGTATCCTATTTTTCCTGGGTTTGTGGATTTTCTGTTGGAGCCCATTCCGATGCCGGAAAACCCGATTTATTTAGTGATTTCACTTGTCAGTATAGCCATTATTGGTCCCATTGCTGAGGAGTTTATCTTCCGTGGCGTTTTGTTGCATCGCATGATGAAGAAAACGTCGATGTGGGGCGGAATCCTCATTTCCAGTATTCTGTTTGGCCTGTTGCATGCAGATGTTGTCGGGGCATTTATCTTTGGAGTGATCGCTTCCTTGTTGTATTTGAAAACACACAATTTATTGATTCCGATTTTAATGCACATTATCAATAATTCGATTGCCGTGATCTGGATGTATGTCGCACCGACTTGGCCAAAGTGGGGCATTATGGAAAGCTCAGAACTGTATGATAAAGCCCTTCCGAATGCGATTGTGCTATTGATTAGTTCTGTATTAATTACGTGGGTGATTGTAAGTTTGGTTAAAAGTTTGCCGAAGAAAACAAATAAAGAAGAAGTGGAAGAAGAAATGGCTCAATGATGAAAGATAATCGAATAATCGTCCGAAAAAGAAAAAGACTGAATGTGGGGATTGACATAGTCCCTGGTACTTTCAGTTCTCTGGGATTCAAATGATTTGAAAAAAATGACTCCACAGACCGTTTTTCACAATATGTGCTTAAAGATATTCCAATCATTTTGTTTCAACATAATATCCTTATAAAGGATGGTGATCATTAATGACTTTTTGGAAAGCAGTTGCCGCATTCATTTCAGCGTGGCTCATTAGTAACTTCACGTATTTACTATTACCATTTTTCCAATACAAATTGTTCAGTGACGGTCAATTTGTTTGGGAATCCCTTTTCAAATTTGTTTTGGATATCGCTTTGTTCGTTGTTCTTTACGTCGGGATGTATTATTTGATTTCGTTCATCCAAAGTTGGCGGATGCGTGCCCGGTATGAAGCGGCTCAAAAAGAGCGGGCGAAGGAGAAACAATAGGTAGTTCAATGTTAATATCTTCATTATTTTATGTATAGGCATTTACTCGATTGGCATCAGACAACCATATATGAATTTCCCTTCAGGAGTATATACCCTTAATTTGGCCATC
Organism: Paenisporosarcina sp. P4_D4; assembly: GCF_056401835.1. NCBI lineage: Bacteria > Bacillati > Bacillota > Bacilli > Caryophanales > Caryophanaceae > Paenisporosarcina > Paenisporosarcina sp. P4_D4. The sequence continues at coordinate 13,258 of NZ_JBFUIO010000008.1, forward strand.
GTGATGGCACATATCTTTTTGAAAATCGAAAAGTTGTGAGCCATCACATTTAGTTTATTTAAGGCATCATTTTGTTTATTTTTTCCATTCAACCACTCCATTTTTCCCTCTATATTATAATCGTTCTTCTCCCCTTTTTTATTTCGACCTTATTCATATTTATTCTGTGATTGACAAGACATCTATATAGCCTTATAATTCGTAAGAATCTAATTGATAATGATTTTCATTATCGAATTAATCTTTCAATTAATTTAAATAACAATATAATGAGGAGACAAAATAATGCGATCTATACATTTTGCTCTAGTCTTCGTCCTTATCGGGCTGTTAATTTTTCCAACCAAAAGTTTTGCTACGAGCCCTGAAGATGACCTGCGCCAAGCAAACGTTCAAATTGATGAAGTCATAAAATCTGTTCAATTGGGCGACACTAAAACTGCCTCTGAACAATTTAAGAAATACACGGCTAATTGGATTTCTTTTGAATCAGGAATTAAAGAAAAATCTGAACAGGCTTACCATGATATAGAAGATAACATGGGACAAGTTCAGTTTGCTTTAGCTCAAGATCCGGTTAACTCGGAAAGTGTTCAAAAAACGCTTCAACAACTGAAAGAAACGAACACTAAATTTATTAATGGGCAATTCTCACAAACTTCAGTTGCGGATCAAGATGCTTCAAAAAATAATGGCGATGTTGCCAAACTGATTATGTTATTAAATCACTCTTTAGACAAAATTGATAACCAAGATATTGACGGTGCTAAATTAGATATAGAGGAATTCAGAAAATCTTGGTTGGACGTTGAAGGTGTAGTGCTCACTCAGTCTGCAACGGTCTACAAAAATGCAGAAAGTGATATGGTTACTTCATATTCCATGCTTTCAGCTAATCCGCCCGATGTAAAAGGGGCAAAAAAAACCATTGAAGAAATGAGAGATTATTTATCACCACTTGTTTCAAAAACTAGCTACACGATGTTAGATGCGACGACCATTCTGTTACGCGAAGGGTTAGAAGCTCTTTTAGTTGTCGTAGCGCTTATGGGCTTTTTAAAGAAATCCGGTCATTCGGACAAGAATAAATGGATTTGGGTAGGCGTGGGTTCTGGTATTGGCATCAGTCTGGTTCTTGGCATTTTGGTCAACTTCTTATTCTCAGCTGGCACATTTGGTCACAACAACTTCCTGATTGCTGGATGGACAGGTGTTTTTGCTGCTGTCATGCTCAGCTACATGAGCTATTGGCTTCATAGTAAATCGAGTATTTTAGAATGGAATCGCTATATCCAGAAGAAAAGTACGAAGGCACTCGATACTGGTAGTTTACTTTCAATTGCGATTTTAGCTTTTCTTGMTGTCTTCCGTGAAGGAACTGAGACTGTCTTATTCTATATCGGAATGGCATCTTCTATTGACTTAGGTTCCTTATTAGGTGGCATAGCGATTGGCCTAACTATATTATTGATTACATCGTACTTAATCTTAAAAGTAGGCTTAAAAATTCCGATGCGTCCATTTTTCATGGTGTCGAGTATATTAATGTTCTACTTGTGCTTTAAGTTTACGGGTATGGGCATTCATGGTTTACAATTAGCCGGGTTAATTCCAGCTACACAAGCTCCAATTCCAACGATTGACTTTTTTGCGATCTACTCAACTTGGGAGAGCTTTATCCCTCAAATGATTTTGTTAGTCGTTGCAGTTTTTGTAGCGTTTTTGGGTAAAATAAAACAAAAAACAATTCAATCAAGTATGAAAAAACAGGAGGAACTTAATAATGCAATCTAAAAAGTACGTATTCCCAATAATAATCGCAGCATCAATGGCTTTATCGGCTTGTGGAACAAATGATGAACAAACAAAAACTGATGATAACACCCAAACAGAAGAGACGACTTCACAAACATCGATTGCGGATGGAGCAAAAGAAATGAAAGCTGAAGTTGCCGATTTGAAAGTGCAATTAGAAGCAAATGATACTAAGAAAGCCGAAGCAAATGGCGAAAACTTAGAAGAAATTTGGGAGAGTTTTGAAGATGCAGTAAAAGAAAAAGACACGGACCTTTATGAACAAGTTGAAACACCCCTTCACATAATTGAAGCAGGAGTAAAAATTGACCCTCTTGATGTAGACACATTAAATAAAGCCGCTGACGATTTGGATAGTGTCCTTTCCGATGTTGAAAAAATAAAATAATATCAGAACAGCTTGCAATTTACTTCAACGTAGATTGCAAGCTGTTTTTTGTACGTGAACTCTACATATTCGKTGATTAGAAAAAACCCTCATGTTTGTTTTTAAAACATTTGAATGGGGTGCCTCCTAAATTTTAAACAGCGTCCCAAAAATTTTGTGTCTCGAAGTACTTGTTTTCTTTTTTTACAGGTTTATAATTCATAGAATATCGAACCTATTCTTTGAATTATAACGGAGATACTTATGCGACCATATAATGAAAAAATCAGCATTTATTATGGCATGGCTTCGACCATTGCGATGAATTTTTCGAACAACTTCTTTCCCATTTTTGCAATTACCATTTTGAGCGCCACCAACTACCAAGTGGGATTGATTAGTTCCCTTCCCCCGCTTGTCGCGTTGCTCATGACTATTCCAGCTGCCATTCTACTGAACCGAGCACATGAGCATAAGAAGCTAGTGGCGATGTCGGTTTTGTTTGCGAGGTTGATGTTCCTGCTGATTGTCATGCTCGTGTATTTGCCTTCTGAATCGATGCAGGCATGGGCTTTCCTTGCCATCATTGCACTAATGAGTGTGCCGAATACTGTGGCAAACATCGGCTCGCAAACCTTGATTAGCGGCATGATCGATGAATCCAGGCGTGGCCAATTTTTCAGTGACCGTAACCGGCTGTTGACGATGGTTGGGCTCGTTTCGACACTTATCATCGGCATTGTGATGAAAGATGAATCCGACAATGTGACAGCGTATCAAATCCTATTTGTCTTGGCATTTGGATTTGGACTTTTGGAAGCCTTCTTGTTGATGAAGCACGATGAAGCGCCTCCCCATGGGGGTGGCCCTTTGGAAAAGAAAAAGTTAATGGATTGGTCCATTTTCAAGCATGCTAATTACGTGTGGTTTTTAGTAGCAGCACTATTCTTCAACTTTGCGTGGCAAATGGCATGGGGGATTTTTAACATTTACCATGTGCGTGTGGTTGGTGCGACCATTTTTTGGATCAGTATGTTTTCTGTCGGAAATATGTTAATGCAAATTTTGACATTCCCGCTCTGGAAAAAATGGGCTGAGCGCAAATCGAATGTGCGTGTCTTCGTATGGGCCGCAATTGGGATGGCTTCGACGCCATTTATGACGGTACTATCGACGAACTTGTATTACTTAACACTCGTCCAGACGATGTCGGGCTTCTTCCTGTCAGGCGTCGTGTTGCTGCTGTTCAATTTATTGTTGGAACAGTCTCCTGAAGAATCACGTACGTATTGCATCACAACCTACAATGTCCTGCTTGCATTTATGGCGTTCCTTGCACCGCAAATCGGTATTTGGATGTTGAACAGTTGGGGTGTCGAGATGGCAATGTATCTAAACTCTGGACTGAGATTGTTGAGTGCCGCGCTGTTTTATGCCGTGTATGTCCGCTATGGAAGAACGCCTAAAACGATCACCTGATGTGGATGCAAATATAATTTTCAAGTAAAACACCGCTAATCCATCATTGAATTAGCGGTATTTTACATGTTGTGGTATGGAAGTTATTCAGATTCACAACGCCTTTATGAAAAAATTACTCAAATGACTTTCATTAATAGGAGAATTCAACGCTATACATACAAAGTGCCTGGAACTGTGTTCCTTTCTACAACAATGCCCATCAATCATGAGCTAGGCGGCACCAGTTTTGCGATGCAAAAGCAGCCCCATGGCTTTGTTGCCAAAATCGTCAACGATGCCCTGATCACTGGCTTGCCCTACTGTTATAAAATCGTAAATGAGTACGAGCAACCTTTATATAGTGTAGATTGTACATTTCCAGGCATTGGCTACACATTTACCGATCATGTATCATCACAGACCGTGTCGATAAAGAGCCATAGAGTGCAATTGATGGAAAAAGCCTATTCGATTACACTTGCCAACCACGAATATTATATTGAAAACGATTATACAGGTGTCGGTCACTTGAAATGCAACAATACACACGTTGCCACTGTTTCGAGACTTTCTGCGACTAAAATCTCAACAATTGATACCGTTGTCATTCAAGCAACGACACAGGAAATTGCAGTTATCGCGGCCGTACTATATCATACGTTTTACTATTTGGGTGCTTAATATTGGTTGTTGGATGGAGTTTTTCATTTTGATTTCTTTCCATACATTTATCGTTAACTAGTCCAATTAAAATAAATTCCTTACCACACGAATGATTAGTCTCGGGATAAAGGTGAGGATGCCTAAAATAATTTCAATTAGGATCGAATCTCGAATCTCCCTGTCCATCTGTCCATGTCTCTTAAAAACCATTTCTTTTTTCCTAGGATTATTCTTCATACTTATCCCCTCTGTATCTTTAATCATGACTTTAAAAATTTACTATTGTATGTTGTTGAGCTAATCTATCCGCAAGTTTGATATTGTCCTTCAAGTAACCCGGTACATCATGATGATTTACGATTTGTTCAGTGGTCATCCACAGAACGACGTCCACTTCATCTGGACTCTTAGCATACGCTTCTCCCGAATGGTGGTCGCAAAGAAATACAATATCTACTACATGGATGCCTGAATCCGTAACAAATGATGAGCTATTCACATACCGAAGATTTGAAACTTCAATGCCCACTTCTTCCGCAATTTCTCTTTTTAGTGTTCTTTCTAAAATATCTGATGAAACTCCTTCTATTTCTACCTTGCCCCCAACCAAAGACAGCGATCCACCCGCATGTTCTTCTTTTTCACTGCGTCTGATTAACAACCACTTTTCATCGTGATAAATTGCGCCCTCTACATTTACAATAAACACAAGTTCCCCTCCTCAGATTTCATCTATAAATCAATTTATTTTGCCTTATACTCACTTTTTAAAAGAATGTCCTCTGCAGGCAGTTGCATACATTCTATAAGGAATACATAAAGATATTAAACGATTCAAGATTAAATTAACGCACGTGTCTCTTTATACGTACTGAAAGTAAAAAAGTTCCAATTCAAGATTGTCTTTTCATTCCATCAAAAAACACCCCAAAATGGAGTGCAATTTGTTAACTATTTCAGTTTTCATTACGATTCTTTTGACCCACTTGGAATTCGTGTATTGTTAAATTGTCTTTCCTGTTCTGCCAGGATATCGTTATCTTCCGCATTATCACGTGTCACTTTTTGTGTTAGGATTGCACCCACTGCCACCAAGATCATGACTGCGATGTAATAGCCTTTTTCATTTAGTTGTAAATTATCCGCATTGTAAAGACCGATTGCGAACATGACTACACCTGCAAAGAATGTGAAATAAGCAAGCACGGTAAAAGCGACGGTATTGCGTCTTCTGTATTTCGTTGGATACATAGAACACCCTACTTTTCTCTTTATTTGTACTTCTTATTATATGATATGAGTGGAAATTCTAGGTATTTCGTAAGAAAAAAATGCATTTTCCCATTTTTCAGACCGTTATCGCTTTTTTACTAGAGTGAGACATATTATGGGCAACCCTGTATAGCTTAAAAAATAGTCTATTTGCGGTTTTTGGTTGTATTCGCGTTTCCAGCCTGTCTATTCGCGCTTTTGACACTTCTATTCGCGAATCTTATATTCGCAGCCCCATACAGAAAAAAAGCGAAGCAAAGTGACATAATCACCTTGCTTCGCACTCTTTATTGGCTAATCTTAAGCTAGACGACAAAATTGAACTGGTAAATCCCTTGATAGTGGTTGAGTAACTCATCCAACTCTTGACTGCACATGACGACGTTGGGATGACTCATACCCAAGTGCTTTGCTTTCTTATACATTTCTCTTTTTTTACTGTTGATTTGTTTCAACGTTACGTTCGTTTTACCTATCGTTGGCGTATTCATATTTCCCTTCCTCCATACCCATATGATTTTTGAGAGCACATAAGTTCTAGCGGTCAGTCAGAAAAGCGTTTTAAACACAGGGCTATGGTTGCGATAAGCTTGATTGAAGGGTTTTTCCTTCTTATTATTACCATTTACTTTACATTTTTATTATATAACGCAAATCCATGTAAATCAATATATGGTGTTAAATTTATTTTTCGACACTACATATTGTGAAAATAAATCATTTTTTTCATAAAATAAGCCACAAAAAGCTATGTGCTTTCTGTGGCTTATTTAGCATTAATATTGCATTTAGTTAATTACTCCTCACCCTCGAGACTTAACCCTTTAACATGCTTGCGATTGAGCTGTTTCTTCACTTTCCGATAATTTTTGGATTTGAAAATGATATCGTAATCATAGTTTTCAGGATACAGTTCACTTCCTTTAATGTGAAGCTGCAATCTTTTATGGTTAAAAGCTTTCTTTTCGCCTTTCATTTGCACGATGTAATTCCCATTGCTGTCAGGTCCTTTATATACAATTCCAGTCTCATTCGTAGCGGGAATCGTGACATTGTCTCCTTGTTCAAACTGCGCTACCTTTTCTTCAATGGCTTCCTTATTTTGTCGAGTTTTTCTGGCGTATTTATTTGTCGTGATTTGCTGCACATAATGAAGGTCCTTCAAATCAGCCTCACTGGCATCATGAGGGTATGACTGCTCTCCTTTATACGATATATCGTGTGCTTTTCTGATTAACTGCGGGTGCAATCCAAGCTTCAATGCAATATCAAACGCCTGGCTTTTCCCGCTTTGCCCTAATAACAAACGATACGTTGGTCGCAGTGTCTCGAGATTGAACTCCATCGAGCCATTCACAAACCCTTCTTTCCGGTCGGCAAAATCTTTCATTTCACTGTAATGGGTCGTTGCAAAGAGTGTTGCCCCTTTTTCAAACAATTGCTCCAAAATGACGATGGCCAACGCCATCCCTTCACTCGGATCCGTTCCAGAACCAAGCTCATCCAGCAGTACAAGTGATTGATTATCGGTTTTCTTTAAAATGTCGATAATGTTCAAAAGACGTGAACTGAATGTGCTTAAATTCGCTTCGATGCTCTGTCCATCGCCTATATCCACATAGATTCGATGGAAAATGTGGAGTGAACTTCCCTTTTCCGCTGGAATGAACAAACCTGTTTGTGCCATCATGGTCAGCAGTCCGATGGTTTTTAGCGTGACGGTTTTCCCGCCAGTATTCGGACCCGTAATGACCAGTGCCCGATCTTTTTCTCCGAAATGGATGGATAAAGGAACCGCATTCCCTTTCAGCATAGGGTGCCTCGCTCCATTCAAATGAATGTTATAGTCTTCATTCAACGTCGGACGTTCCCCATCAATGGAGACGCTGTACTTTGCTTTCGCAAAAATGATGTCATAATGATGCATCGTGTCCATAGCAATGTTGATTGCTAGTTCTTGTTCTAAGAATTTTTCGGTCAGTTCGTACAATATCTTCTCCACTTCATGCTCTTCTGAAATTCTCAAGTACTCGATCGACTCTTGCATTTCTTCCAGTTCTTTCGGCTCCATGAATAACGTAGCGCCTGATGCAGAGGAATCAATAACAGTCCCTTTTACTTTAGTTCGGTACTCCCTTTTGACGGCAAACACATAACGGCCATTTCTTTCGGAAACCATGGCTTCCTGCAAAAACTGCGCAAACGTTTTTGACTTCACCATCGTTTGTGCTCGTTCCTTCACCTTAGCCAGTTGCATGGATAACTGTCTTCGAACAGTTGAAAGTTCTTTCGTAGCATAATCGTCTACTTGACCGTGTCTCAAGCAGCGCGTAAGTTCAGCTTCCAACTCATTTAAATCCCCTATTGATTCCGCATACAAATGGATAGTAGGTGCTGCGTACTGTTTATCTTTCATAAAGCGCTTCAGTTTATTACAGTGATCCAGGAAAGAAAGGACACGAGTAAACTGATCAGCCCGAATGTACAATCCTTTCTTTGCCTGTTCGATGTATTGCTCCATATCACTTAATGTATGAATCGGCACACTGGCACTGATTTTCATAATTTGCAGTGCTTCATGCACCTCACCTAATCCATGTTCAATACTTTTCTTATTCGTGGTCGGTCGCAATCCCTCGATTGAGTTCTTCGCCCGCTCCGTAATCGCAAAGCTCCCTACTTCCTGTAAAATTTCCTGATATCCCAATACATCAATTGTTTGTTGATTCATTATTAAATCCTCCCTTTTTTCCAAATAAAAAAGCCGACATGAAAACACTCATGACGGCTTAGAAGATATTGCATGTAATGGAGCCCCTGATTTGTGCACTAAATCGGTTTTGGTTGACGAAAATCAAACAAATGACCGTTTATAGACACAAAAAAAGCGATGACAAATACATGCCATAGCTGGAAATTCCATTCTTCTTTGCTATGATGCTTGTTCTTAACAATTCTTGAAAAGCGCAACCTAAATAAACCAAGCATTTTCTTGGTTTTTGCTACTTTCAAGACCGTATTAAAATGACGGATTAGTTAAGAACTGCCACACTCATAAATAAACTCCTCTTTCGGATCTTTCTTTTACAAATTCAGAATATGCGAATTTCAGAATTTTGTCAATTATAGGAACCCGTTTCAGCAGGACTTTTCATCTATTTATAGAATAACCACATGACAAGATACTATTATTGAACTTTTCATTCTTCCAGCATATCAATCTTCATTGCTACATACGTATTATCGTCGCATTTTTTGTCAAAACTAGTTACTAATTTGCGATACATGTTGTTATCACTCTTTTTATATCGTAGCTAATGAATATTTTGGAGGAACGTCGTGAAAAAGTACTATTTATTAATCGCCTTATGTATGTTAATCGTTGGCTGTTCACATTTTTCTGCCCCTGAATTGCCAATCGACAGTATTCCGGTCGCCAATGCAATGGAAATTGAAATGGCAAAAAAACCTATAAAGCCAATCACAGTCAAAGCATTCAAAATTGAAAAACCCGTGGTAACAACCGCGAAACTTGTTGCAATTGGCGATATCCTGCTACATCAACCCGTATATAAAGATGCAAAAATGTCTGACGGAACATATGATTTTACGGCCATGTTCGAAAAAGTGAAGCCTTTTATCGAAAGTGCTGATATTGCAATTGCCAATCAAGAAACGATGATTGGGGGTCCGGAGCTGGGTCTTTCCAGTTACCCCAAGTTCAACAGTCCTTATGAGATTGGAGATGCGTTGAAGTACTCGGGAATCGATTTAGTGACCATCGCAAACAATCACACGCTGGATAGAGGAGAAAAAGCAATTCTTAACGCCATTGATTATTGGGATCAAATTGGGATGCCATATACGGGTGCTTTTAAATCGCCAGACGACCGGAATATGGTACGGACTGTCACGAAGAATGACATCACTTTCTCTTTCCTGTCCTATAGTTATGGCACAAATGGCATGCCAGTTCCTGAAGGCAAACCTTATTTGATTAATTTGATTGACTTGCCGTTAATTGAACAGGACGTAAAAAAGGCGAAAACCATTTCGGACGTGGTGGTCGTATCCATGCACTGGGGAAATGAATATGAAAAAACACCAAACGACAAACAAATTAATTTAGCCAATGAGCTTTCAAGCATGGGCGTTGATATTATCATTGGCCATCATCCTCACGTTCTTCAACCTGTTGATTGGATTGAACGGCCGGACGGAACGCGAACATTCGTCATGTATAGTTTAGGAAACTTTTTATCTAGCCAAGAGGGTTTGGAGAAATTGACAGGTGGCATTGGTGGCGTGGAAATAACGAAAGTCGTGGATTCGGAGAAAACGGTTATCAAGTTGGATCACCCTAGTTTCGTACCGACTTATGGTTACTACAAAAACAAGAGTGACTTCGAAGTCATCCCTATGCATTTGTTAACGGAATCTTATTTACCTGGCTATCAAACGCACTATGAGAACACCCAAAGACACATGAACGCATTAACGAATGAACTAACGTTTATTGAAAAATAATCGATAAATGAAAGAGGACGGCTCTATAGCCATCCTCTTTTTTGTGTTTTTTACCCTATGCCTTATCTTTGGATTCATTTTTCATCTAGCAGCTATCTTGATGCAACTCAGGATAGTTTGCAGCCTCAATTATTGTCTAAATTAAAGCATGTTTGACAAAGCCTGGCATACAATTATTTGTAGGCAAACGAACGGAGGCGAATTGATGTCGAACGAGTTTGTGGTAAGGTCATTAGACGAAATTCGATTTTGGGCAAGAATTATGAAAGAACATGCTCTATTTTTAAGTTTAGGATTTTCTGCAAATGATAAAAAGCTTATTGAGGAAGCTCTACAGTTCATTGCTGTCTTTGAAAGAATTGAAGAGCAGTTAGCCGGTTACTCGGTGCATACCGATCCACGACAGATTAAAGCTTTCAACACGCAGGTGTATCAAGCAGTTGCATCCATTTGGGCGTATAAACGAAAAGTATTAGGACTCATTCTTCGTTGTGAAATCACGTCAAATAACTACCCTTTACTGGTTGATCATACGAGTAGAGAAGCCGCTTATTTTGCTAATCGATTAAAAGATTTGAATGAAGGTAAATTACAGCCTTTACCCGAGGCCATCATTGAAGAAAATGTATTCTTCCTTAAAATTATGGCGGACCATGCGAAGTTTATCGGGCATTTATTAGACCCAAGCKAACGAAAATTGGTCGATCAGGCAAGAGAATTTAGCAACGATTTTGATCAGTTAATGTTCCAGGCAATTGACTTGGATAGTATGAGACCACAATCAGAAACGACCCCTCTACTCGATCATTTTTTAGATCAAAATCGGGTGTCCGTCGTTGCATTAAGAGACTTTAAGAAAACAGCCCGTGATTTAATTGAAGCATGCCGGATTAAGAGTGATATTCATCCTCTTTTAGCGGATCATGTTTTTAGAGAAGCCGAACGGTTTATTGAAATCATTGATATTTTCGAGGTAAGTCTTTCAAATCCTAAGCCCGAAGTCAGTTTATAAAGAAGCCGTCAGCTTTAACGGCTTCTTTTTGTTTTCTTTTTAGTTTAGATTATTCAGGCATCACGAATGCAAGATGACCCACATTATTTGAACGAGCGAAAAGTATCGATAAAGGTTTGCGGATTGCTGTGAATGTTGAATGGAAAAACGCCTTGATGGGTATGGAGGTATAAAATTCCCGCTTCTGAAGAAAAAGACTTGTAGGAAACATCCAGTACCTGATTGAGTGTAAATTTTGTTCTGGCTGTCGTCACGTTTTCAGATGTGATGGTTAGTTCATGATGCGTGGCAATTTTCTGTAGCTTGTAATAAAAGTCGATTTTTCGTTCTACTTCCGTGTAAACAATCATGGCGTGTTGTTCTTTATTCATCACCCGACAATCCTCCTTTGCTTTAATGGTACAGGAGATATGCCAGAAAAAGCAAAACATACAAAGGACCAGGTCCAATGTATGTTAAGACGTTTTTGCCGCTTTCTTCTTTCGGGGAGCCGGCCTCTTCTTTTTGGTTTTATCCAGTGACGCTTGAAGTGCAGACATTAAATCGGTCACATTTGAAGGTGCTGCAACTTGTTTCTCACTCGCCGTTACGGTCTTGTTGCCAGTTTTCTTCTCTTCAATCAATTCCATCAGTGCAGTACGGTAGTCATCCGTATATTTTTCGGGTTCAAACGTCGTCGTTAATTGCTCCACCAATAACAAGGCAGTATCAAGTTCTTTCTGAACGATAGCCGGTTCACTCGGGATATTTGGGACTTCCTTCGCACTTCGTACTTCATCTGGAAAATGAATCGTTTCCATAATCAAAATTTCGTCGTAAACTCGCACTACTGCTAGCTGTTCTTTTGAACGGATCATGATTTTGGCAACGCCAATTTTCCCAGATTCAGTTAATGCTTTTTGCAGAAGGGAATACGCTTTCCCTCCTCCCCCATCCGGCGCCATGTAGTAGCTTCTTTCAAAGTAAATGGGGTCGATTTCTTCCAATTTCACGAAATCAATAATTTCCACTGCTTTGTCTTCATTGTCCTTTTTCAATTTCTCCAGTTCATCGTCGTCCAACACCACAAATTTATTTTTCGAATACTCGTAAGCTTTAACAATGTCTTCGCTTTGTACTTCTTTTTTACAGCCGGCACATACCTTTTGGTAATTGATTGGCGTGTTGCACTCTTTGTGTAATTGTCGTAATTTAATATCCTTATTTTCTGTCGCAGCGTGAAGCTTAACTGGAATATTGACCAGTCCAAAGCTGATACTTCCTTTCCAAACAGTATGCATATTCGATTCACCACCTACATTTCTTTTTCTTACTATGCTTTTTTTGCCTATATTTATGTATCAGGTGCGGAAAATTACAAAAGCTAGGAAAAACAATCGAGAGTAGGATAAAAATTGAAGCCGATGCTTTTAACTGCTGCAACAGAAATTCCAACGGGAAAAGACTGGTTGTACGAAGTGAAATACGATGGCTTTCGTTGCCTTCTTGAATGGGTGGATGAAACGCCCACTCTCAAAAGCCGGAATGGCAAAGTGCTCAATCCGATGTTTCCTGAAATCATTGATTATTGTCAGGACATTTATGAGAATATCCGCTCCTTTTTGCCCTTGATGCTTGACGGAGAACTAGTTTATTTGGTGAATGACCAACAAAGTAACTTTTCCATTGTACAAATGAGAAGCCGTATGCGAACACAAAGCGTCATCAGTAAACATGCTCAGGAATTCCCTTGTCATTATGTTGCATTTGATTTGTTAACCTGCAAAGGCGAAACGCAACAAAGTGTTCCTTTTTCAGAGCGTAAGCAGCTTATGCGTAAGTTGTTTAAATCCCTCAATTTGCCACACTCCGTGGATTATCAGGATTTTGCACGAATTCAAATGGTTGAGGAAAACAAACACAGCAAGAAATTGTGGAATGAAGTAAAAGTAAGTAATGGTGAAGGTATCGTTGCCAAAGGAAAAATGAGCAAATGGCAAAGTGATAAACGCACCAGCAACTGGATGAAAATTAAAAACTGGAGATATGTCACGGTCATTTTATCCAAATACGATCACAACAATGGTTTTTTCCATGGATCCATTTATGGCAAAGGACAGTTGATTGAAGTTGTTACTTTTCGTCACGGGCTGAAAAAAGAAGAAATGAATACATTAAGGACGTTATTCGAATCAAATGGCACCTTAATTTCTTCGAATGTATGGGAACTTGAACCATCCATTTGCGTAGAAATTGCATGCATTGATTTCGATGGCAAACACCTAAGGGAACCGCGATTTCATGCATTCGTCTTTGACAAAGACTCTGCCGATTGCGATTGGAAACAAATGCAACGTCAGCTTTATCCTTTACCCGAAAATGTAAAAATCACGAATCCGGACAAGCCCGTGTGGCCATTATTAGGTTTGAACAAAGATGATTACTTACTTTACTTGCAACATGTCTCTCCCCATATGTTGCCTTTCTTGCAGGATAGACAACTGACCGTCATCCGCTTCCCGCATGGTGCTGAAGGAGAAAGTTTTTATCAAAAAAATGCACCTGATACATTTCCAGATTTTCTCGCGACCTCAGCAGGAGATGACATCACACATATGGTGTGCAATAACCTGGAATCCTTACTATGGCTTGGGAATCAGTTGGCATTGGAGTTACATATTCCTTTCCAGACAATAGGAACAGAAAAGCCGACAGAGATTGTGTTTGACTTGGACCCTCCATCCGTTCAAGAGTTTTCATTGGCCATAGAAGCCGCGCAGCGAATGAAAGCTATCTTTGATCAATTTGGTCTTGAATCCTTTGTGAAAACTTCTGGTCGCAAAGGTTTGCAAGTTTACATTCCTTTGCCTCTTGATCGTTTTTCTTATAACGAAACACGCGTGTTCACAAAATTTGTTTGTGATTTTTTATGCGAACAGGAACCTCAATGGTTTACAACAGAGCGCTTGATTAAGAACCGCCACAACAAATTGTATTTGGACTATGTGCAGCATCATGAAGGGAAAACCATCATCGCACCCTATTCTGCTAGAGGAACTGAAAAAGGTTTGATTGCCACACCGTTAACTTGGGATGAAGTACACGATTCCTTGAAACCTGATCTATTTTCCATACCCGCCGTTTTGGAACGCCTGAAAAACAAAGGGAATCCTTTTCGGAATTTCCGGGATACAGCTGACGAAATGAAGTTTGCCGATGTTCTGAGTCAACTGCAAGAATTAGTGGAAAATAAGGCATAACTCATTGAATTTTTTATTATCGGAGAAACTAAATACTAAAAATAAGGAGGATTCGGATGCAAATTGAAAATCCAATGATTACAGGTGCAGGACTACCTAGTGATCCACAACAAGCAATTGTGATCTATAATTGCGATTTCTGTAACGGGGAAATTTATGAAGAAGATATCTGCGTGGTGTACGAAGGGTTGATTTTTTGTAGTAGCGACCATCTGGGCGAACATTTGGTGAAACATGACCTTGCCGAAGAAATCACCGCACATACTGAAACTTCACATTGAATGGATTCAACAAAAGAGCATCGGCTTAGCCGATGCTCTTTTACTGTTATAAATATTAAACTTCTACAACCATTCCAATCCCCGCTTCTTTTGCTTTAGAATAGACGCCTTTTGCAACAGCAAGGTCGAAATAGGCAGCTCCTACGGATTTGAAGAAGGTGATTTCTTCTTGTACTTCTCTTCCCGACTTCGTTCCAACAACAAGTTCTCCGAGTTGGGCATGAACGTCTTCAAATGACCAGTTCCCACTATCTACAGCGTGCATCAATTCACCAGCTTCATCTTTTACGCCAGCCAAGTCGTCCACCACAATTTTGTCTGCACTTAACACTGTTGTTTCGTCCACTTCACGCATATGAGGCAAGTAGGAACCTACGCCATTTATATGGGTTCCTGGTTGTAAATCACATCCCATGAATACAGGTTCGTTTGATCGGGTGGCACAGCAAATAATGTCCGCATGCTTCACCGCTTTTGAAACATCAATTTCGATTTCAAAAGGCACGTTCACTCCAAATGTACGTAATTTCTCGCCAAATGCTTGCGCTTTTTCCGGTGTCCGATTAACCAAGATGATTTTTTCGATGGTACGAACCGCCAGCACGCCAAGTACTTGTTCAAAAGCCATTGCCCCTGTTCCGATGACTATTAGGATTCGGCTATCTTTTTTTGCCAATAAATCCGTTGCGATGCCACTAAGTGCACCTGTTCGCAGTCGTGTCAAATACGATGCGTTCATCATTGCGACATGCTCGCCATTGGTCGCATCGGAAAGTAGCACGACCCCTTGTGTGGTTGGCTTTCCTTCGGCCGGATTTCCTGGAAAAATCGTTACTACTTTGACCGCTGTTACTTCGCCAGCCATATCGGCGCTCGGCATATATAATGCGGATGCTTCGTGTTGAGGAAATTCGAGTACTGTGCGATGGGGGTTATTGATTTTCCCTGCTTCTATAGCCTTTAATACCGCTGCGATATCTTCAATGGCATCAACCATTTTATAGAGTTGTTGAATCTGATGTTCGTTGATGATTAACATGGTCTTCCTCCTAACAAAAAACATTACTTCCCACACTAATAAATGATTTCGTGTGGTGAGCTGAACATAAGAGAAAAAAAGAGCCGCTTACGCGCGACTCTCTTTTCCTACCACGATTCGTTTAGATTGTTGTCGACTGCGATCTTTCACAGCCCAAATTGCAACTAGTGAAATAAGTGCAGTGAACACGATGTAAAGTGCAACCGGTACATACGAATTATCAAAACGTGCTAGTAATGCCGTAGCAACAAGTGGAGCTGTACCACCCGCTAATGCTGCACCGATTTGATAGCCTAATGAAATGCCCGTATAGCGTACTTTTGCATCAAAGATTTCCGAAAACATCGTGCCAAGAACTGCTGTAATCGGTGCCCAAATGATTCCGAGTCCAATAACTGTTGCGATAATCAATAATGCAACTGACCCTTGTTGAATCATCCAGAAGTATGGGAAAGCAAAGAGTGCCATGCCGACCGTGCCAGCAACGTATAACTTTTTGCGTCCCACTTTATCCGATAAGTTCCCCATGATTGGGATTAATATCGTCGTAACGACGGTAGCAATCATAACGGCAGTTAATGTAGTTGTTCGTGTATATCCTAAATTTGTTGTTGCGTACGATACGACGAATGTGCTGAAAATATAGAAAGGTGCAGTTTCTACCACTTTCGCTCCAATAGCTATCAACACTTCACGCCAGTGGTATTTCAGTGTATCTGCAATCGGCAATTTTGGAATATCGCCAGATTCCTGCACTTTTTTGAATTCAGGTGTTTCATCAATGCCTTTACGAATCCATAAACCAAAAATAACTAATAAAGCACTTAAAATAAATGGCACACGCCAGCCCCAGGTCATGAATGACTCTTCAGGAAGTAACGTCATCACCCATAAAGCGATCGTTCCCATCAACATTCCGATGGTTACGCCCATTTGCGGGATACTACCAAACAATCCACGTTTTTCAGGGGGTGCATATTCTACTGCGAGTAAAAGTGCGCCTCCCCATTCCCCGCCGATTCCCAAACCTTGCACTAAGCGAAGTGTAATCAATAAGATAGGAGCCCAAACGCCTATTGCTTGGTAAGTTGGCAATAAGCCCATTCCAAACGTAGCAATCCCCATTAAGCTTAACGTTAAGACGAGTGTTTTCTTGCGTCCAATGCGGTCACCGATATGACTGAATATCACGCCGCCAAACGGACGGATGAAAAAAGCTAAAGCAAATGACGCATATGCTAATAAAAGTCCTACAGTCGGATCTTCATTAACGAAAAATAGTTGGTTGAAAACAAGTGCAGCAACTGTTCCGTATAAGAAATAGTCAAACCACTCTATTGAACTCCCTACTAAACTCGCAATCAAGATGCGACGGGTTTGTTTTTTATCCATCATAAATCCCCCTTATGTGAAATGAAAATTGAAGTGACACTTTAATTTATCTTCCGAGATTCATTTTAGACAGTTATAAATTTTCTGTCAATACTTTGTCACAATTTATATTTCATTGCTGTTTGAGTGATGTATTATGAGAGTAAGAGATTATGATGAAGCGAGGAATTCTTATGCCACAAGAATCAATTGGGGATACATTAAAAAGTCTTCGCAAAGAACGGAAAATGACGTTAAAGGCTTTGTCTGAACAAACCGGGGTATCCATTAGTTTTTTATCACAGGTGGAACGGGGAAAATCGAGTGTTACGCTTGAATCGCTAAAGAAAATTGCAGACGCATTAGGTGTAAATCCGAGTGTGTTTTTTGCAGAAGAACATTCACATGACAATTTGGCTATCCGAAGGGAGCGTTTTTATTACAAGGACTTATCTCATGGAGTTCGAGATGCTAGCTTTTCCCCTATTTTAGTCACACTTCAACCGGGAGAAAATGAAGGGAATGCATTTTCACACGGTGGACATGAATTTCTGTTCGTAGTGGAAGGCGTATTAACGGTCGAAATGGATGGCAATCGAACTGAACTTCGTGAACAAGAATCCACTTTATTCGATGCACGTAAGACACATTATTGGTTCAACCATACTGAAAACGATGTACGATTTTTGGTCGTATCATCGAAAAATTAACCAAACCTCCTCAGAAATCMAGAGGAGGTTTTTTGTGTAGCTTTTCGGTCAATTGGTATGGCAACACACTATGTTAAATATTATGTTTTATAGACGGAGGTTGTTGTTATACTAGAAAAGGAAATCTCGAGGAGGATATTAAAAGTGACTTTTAGTTTCAAAAATAAATTAACATGCTTGATTGTGGGTAGTGCCCTTATTTTTTCTGGTTGTGGCACGACAAGCATGGACGATGAGAAGTATGAGCCTGTTGTAAAAGAGACGACAGACGAAGATTCCGGTTCTGCAGATCAAGAAAGCGTCGTTGACGATAAGAAGCAAGACGACAAGCCTGCCGATAAAGTAACTACCATTAAGCCGGCGGAATCTAAGTCCGCTACGAAAATCATAACAGCACCTCAACAAGGTACGACGGATCAAATCCCTGTGACATTGGTCTCGACGACGGACGGCGATACGATTCGCGTGATGTATAAAGGCGTGGACGAACCGGTCCGTTACTTGTTAATCGATACACCGGAGACGAGTCACCCTCGTTTAGGAAAACAACCTTTCGGGCCCGAAGCCAAGGAGCGAAATCGTGCTCTCGTGAACAGCGGAAAGTTAACACTTGAATTTGATATTGGTGAGAAACGAGATAAATATGGACGTCTATTGGCTTATGTATATGTCGACGGCAAAAGTGTACAGGAAACATTGATCCGTGAAGGATTGGCACGCGTTGCATATGTCTATCCACCAAATACTCGTCATTTAAATCCTTACGAAGAAGCACAAAAAGAAGCTCAGTCGAAGAAAGCCGGATTTTGGGCAATTGAAGACTACGCCACCGATTCAGGATTTGCAAGCTCATCAACGACTTCTTCACAGAGCGGTTCAAGCAGCGATAACTCTTCTGGATCAAATAGTTCTGTGACTACCAATCCCGCAGGAACAACTGAGTGGTTCGATAACTGTACGCACCTCCGTACCAAGTATCCGAACGGAGTGCCGAGTGACCATCCGGCCTATCAACCGAAAATGGACCGTGATAAAGACCAATTTGCGTGTGAGCGTTAGGTTGAATAGTTGCGTGAGTTCAAGATATCCACTGTAATCTACGATTTGTGCAACCTGGAATGGGATTCTGTCTACCTGGACATCGATTCTGTCTACCTGGAACGCAATTCTGTCTACCTTGACATCGATTCTGTCTACCTGGAACGCAATTCTGTCTACCTTGACATCTAATATTTACTAATAACTCATTTCAACCTAAAAATGACCTTTCCATTCATTCGGAAAGGTCATTTTTGTTTGTCAATTATAGGAATCCAACGAATATTCCTGCCAATATAACGGAAACAATCGTCACGGTGATGAAGCCGGCAACCAACATTGGTGGCAACATGTGACTTGTTAATACTTCCCGTTCTCTTTCATCTTGAGTTAACGCATTGATGACTTCGTTAGTGATGATGTAGTCCGCCGGGAACCCGTATAGGGCCGTTAAAGATACGGCAAACGCCATTTCTTTGCTGACTTTTAACACCTTGCCCATGATGAACGAAAACACGTACATGCCGGCTACACCGATGACAATACAGCCAATCAACGGATAGATTAGATCAATCATCATATCTGGCGTCGCTGCTTTCAGGCCGTCCAAAATGAACAGCATTAACCCTAAAACGGCGAATCCGAATCCGTTCGCTTTTTTCAACGGGTGTTTTTCCAAGAATCCCACGCTTCTCGCGATTACTCCAAATAGTAAACAGAGAACAAATGGACTGATGGTCACAAATGGTGCAAGCCATGTAGATACTTGATACGCTAAAAATCCGACAAAAGCCAAGCGGAAAAATTTAAAGAATTCCGTATTGTATTTTTCAGGCATCCAGTTAAATAATTTCAATTCTCTTGAATGTGTTTCTTCATTTTCTTCCCCTACTTGCTTCAAACCAATTTCCCCATTGCGCAATTGTTGAAGCAAACGTTTTCCTTCTTTTTTCAACATGACTGATGTCAAAGGATACCCTGCGAACCCTTGCATCACGTAAATAACGATGGCGAAAACAGCTAAGCTTGGAAGTCCTGCCTCTGCGGCGCCTTCTGACATAATAAGTGCCGATACAAGCCCACCCACTAAAGGTGGAATGGCAACAATTATTGTTTCACTGCCGAATAGGAAAGTCCCGATTCCAAATAATCCAGCAATGATTCCTAGAATTCCTGCCAATGCAATCAAAATGGTTTTCCACTGGTTTATCAGTTCCTGCAAAGAAAGCAAGGTGCCCATATTGGTAATTAACAAGTAAATTAACATGACTGCTACAACTGATGGAATCCCTGATAACTCTACAATGTTTGAGGGAAAGAATGTCCAATAGCCGATTAAGAAAAGAACGGCACTGATAAAAATTGAAGGAACCCACGCTTTCGTGCGAATCGCGACTACATCCCCAATAAAAAGAATGAAAACTAAAATACTTAAAGCTAGCATCTGTGACATATTGATTCCCTACCCCCATTACTTTTCTCTTTCACTTCGTTGCACGAAGTAATGTGTACTACAGTAACACGATTCGAGATGATAAATATATAGAATAAATAGAATTTAAAGAATATTCATCTATTTATAGCAAATAACATGTATGTAAGCGGATAAATAATGTCTGAACGATTATTTATCGTCATTATGGATTTTGTGGGCTTGGGAATTAAATGGACACTGATACGATTAAATTTACATAAAAAAACTTCCTTACGTTTTGGAGGAAGTTGAATGTTTATCGATAACTAGACAGAATAATTAGAGTCAATAAATGCACTTAACCATTTCTCTTAAAATATGACTAATTTCTATATTTCTTTTATGCTACATATATCAGAAAAATTTTATAACCCATAACACATTTGAGGTGCCATTGATGAAAAAAACTTTATTCGGAGTGGCAGCATTTGCTACTGCTTCCACTCTCTTTTTGCAGCATTATCCGGCATTTGGGAAAGCTCCGAATGCCAAGAAGAAATTAACATTAATAGCATCCCCCAACTATGAAAAAAACAAATTCAAGAATATCTCATATACGACTATGTCTAATGATTTAAAAACCTTAGGCTCCATGATTAAAGATTATGTTCAAAAAAATCCTGATTTGACACCAGCACGATCGCTTCCGATGGAGAATTTCCAATGGAATTCTTTTCTTAATTCACAAGCAAGCGTGACATGGTTCGGACATTCGACTGTATTACTGAACCTTCATGGTAAAACCATCTTCATCGATCCTATGCTTGGTAGCTCTCCTTCCCCTTTTCCTCAGATCGGTGGAAAGAGATATAGTGAGAAATTGCCATTTGACATTAATGATATACCTTCTATCGATATCGTCCTTTACTCTCATGACCATTATGATCATTTGGATATAGATTCCGTTCAATTGCTGAAGCACAAAGTCGGGCAATTTATCGTCCCTCTTGGTGTCGGGAGTAGATTGGAAGGTTGGGGTGTAGCACCTGAAAAAATTAAAGAACTCGATTGGTGGGACACTTTTGACCATTTAGACATTGAATTTATCAGTACTCCGGCACGTCACTTCTCTGGCCGCAGTCTGTTCGATCACAATTCTACTTTATGGAGTTCTTGGGTCATTCGCAGTGGAGAAACGAGTATTTTTTATAGTGGGGATAGYGGGTACGATACGCATTTCAAAAAAATTGGCGAAAAGTATGGTCCATTTGATTTCACTATGATGGAATGTGGCCAGTATGACGATCGTTGGGAAAACATTCATATGAAACCCGAAGAAACGGCACAAGCCCATCTCGATTTAAATGGTAAATTGATGATGCCAATCCACTGGTCCGCTTTTACACTTGCGTTTCACGCATGGACCGATCCTATTGAGCGCGTCACAAAAGCTGCGAAAGCACGTGACGTAGCTATTACGACACCAAAAATTGGACAGTCTGTTGTAATTGGTTCTGATGACTATCCAGTTGCGAAATGGTGGAAGTTAGTATAATTATTTTTATCAGCAGTCTGGTTATCAGTTATCGATAACAGTAAAACATATTAATAAAAAACCCTTTTTCATCGCCTGATCTTATCTTCTGATAAGAACGAGCTTTGAAAAAGGGTTTTATTTTATGCCAATGTATTTTTGCAATACGCGAGAATTTCTGCTTCTTCATCATCTTCTAAAGCAAAATCCAAAACTTCATTTGAAGCTTTATCGGTAAAATGATACTGCACAATGCGATGTACATCTTCTTCGACAGCCAAAATGACACGCAATTCTAATCCGCCTTCTGTATATAACTCATCATCTTCATCAACTTCAACGGCAAGCAGAAACTCAAAACGGTCTCCAACAATAATGCCCGTAGGGTCGTTCATTTTTTCAACCATGTGATTTGTAATTTCCATGTGGCATTCTCCTTTGTCAGTTCATTGAACTTCCCTCATTGTATACTGACCTGTAGCCACTAAACAACTCTATCGATTATCTTTCCTATTCTTCCCACACATTAAAGACCATTCCGAATGGATCGCGGACATAACAATCTCGCCATTTTCCACTAAGTGCTGCTTTGCTTCATTTAGATCTTTCACAACGACTTCCATGACTGGTCCCAAATTTTCGCTTCCTGGTATTAGAAAGATCGAATTGTGATTCGTTTGGAATTCCACTTCCTCCACTTCACTTTTTGCAGGTTCTTTTAAACCTAAAACACTTTCGTAAAAGTGTTTTGCTTTTTCCAGGTCTTTCACTTGGAATCCGATGTTCTTGGACATTCTGTAATTCATCCGATCGCCCACCTATTTACTTTTTCCTTATATTATTGCTCCTATCATTAGAACTGGTTTTTTAGTCTTGATTTAAATTTATAAATTTTTCTAGAGGTATGTTTCCATATTCAAAACTCAACTTTTCTTTCAGAGTGTTATTTAAAGCGTTATCAATATCTTGAGTCTCAAAAGAAACAAACACATGGCAACGGGCAAGTGCAAGATGATCTGTTAATTGTTTAGCAAATTGGTCCAAGGGTTCAATATGTTCATCTTTAATATTATTTTTGGAAAATACTCGTACCGTTATTAGGTTTTCTCTAAAATCTTCTTCAATATCCGGGTATGGAGAAGGGTAATCTTGCTGAGTAGTTGCTCTATTTTCATCGACTAATATTATTCTGTAGATATCTTTATCGAGTGTCATATCCCATACCTCTAACTCTTTAAATCTTAAAACACGTTGGAAGCAATTTAGCACTTTATACCTCCTTTCAAATTTGAATAAGCCATTATTTCTTGTAAAATTCTTTTCTACCGATTGGCTGTTGAATCACATATGTATCTAGGTATGGCTAATTACTGCTAATAGCCTCTTTTTTATTTGCCCTCAAAGTCCTCAAGATATAAAGCCCTGTGACGTTAACTGTCTATATCCTCATCTTCGTCACCATAAAAGGCTATATAGTTTAGTCTAGCTATTTCCTCTATTGTAGGTGGTTTCCTTCCAAAATGTTTTACAGCTAATACTGATAATAGTTTAATTCGTTCCCCATTATCCATTTCTTCCATAGCTTTTAATACTTCCTCAGCAGTCATTTTTGACATAGCAGCTACCCCCAACTTTACATTAAATACTTAGTTACCCGTAATATACCATATTCAGTCGACATGATGAACGAGGTTTGATTACAATGAAAGTAGTTAGGGTAGAGCGGAAATGTCAAAGGAGGTAACAGCATCTTGCAACCATTCACGGCAGAAGTAGTTCGGATATTAAAAGAAATACCAGAGGGATACGTCGTTACCTACGGACAAGTCGCGCGCATGGCAGGAAGCCCCCGCGCAGCAAGACAAGTGGTTCGGATTTTACATACGATGAGTGAAAAACATGGCTTGCCATGGCACCGCGTAGTCAATGCACGTGGTGAAATTGCTGTGCCCAATGAAGAATCGAAAGAGTTGCAACGTATGTTACTTCAGGGTGAAGACGTTGCGTTCTTAAATGATGGACGGGTGGATTTGAGTGTTTTTGAGTAAACCTTTTCAGGAATCTATTAAATCGAGCTGTGCGGAGGGGAAATAAATGAAAGTTCGACTTACTGACTTCAGTGAAAACTGGGCATTTATGTTTCAAAAAGAAGTTCATATTTTAAGTGAAATTTTCGGGGTTGAAATCATTAAATTTGAACATTTCGGCAGTACTTCTGTTTATGGTCTAAAAGCAAAACCAGTAATCGATATGATGTGTATCGTAAAAGACATTCATCAAATTGATTCCTTTAATGAGAAAATGGATTCTCTAGGATACGATGTGGTCGGAGAATACGGTATTGATGGAAGAAGGTTATTCCGAAAAGGCGGAGAAAACAG
The DNA here is from genome assembly GCF_056401835.1 of Paenisporosarcina sp. P4_D4. Classification (NCBI taxonomy): domain Bacteria; kingdom Bacillati; phylum Bacillota; class Bacilli; order Caryophanales; family Caryophanaceae; genus Paenisporosarcina; species Paenisporosarcina sp. P4_D4. Next base: position 37,382 of record NZ_JBFUIO010000008.1, read on the forward strand.
AACTCATCATATTCATTTCTATCAATACGACAATCCACAAATATCTCGCCACTTAGTTTTCCGCGACTATCTGCGTTCTCATCCAGAAGAAGTGGTTAGATATAGTCACTTTAAAGAAGAGTTAGCTCAACAGTTTGAGAATACCAGCGAATATAGTCCGGCAAAAAATTTATTCGTCAAAGAAATGGAACAGAAAGCAATAAAATGGTTTGCTGAAAATGAGGATAAATTAACTTAAAGACTGCCTAAAAAAGAGTTGAAAATCATTTTTTTGATTTTCAACTCTTTTTATCAAGGAAATTGGAGTAGGTGGGAATTATTAGGAGGTTGTCGAAATAGTAAAGTAATTTTGGCTGTTTTATAGAACCTTAAAACCCTCCTCAAGACTATTGAGGAGGGCTTTAAGGTTCTATTTCATTTTTCCACCTTATCCTCTGGTCGCCAGCCATTTTTCAATTCGTTGATTGATAAGTCGAATGTATATTCTAAGTGCGGATAGTCTTTGAAGCCAGGCCAGTCTCCGCCCCATTCAAAGCCTAAGTCTTTGCCAATGCTTGCAACTTCGTACCAGTCCGCTTCCCCGTTGCCATTCAAATCACGCTGTAAATCGTAACTAATCGTCCCGTCACTGTTTTGCAGGACGAAATCGATGGCGAGCCCGTAGTTATGATAGCTTTCACCGCCGCGTGCATACGTGACGATGTCACCTTCAATCGAGCGTCCTTTTTCATAAAGGACATCTTGGGATTCGACGGAACGGAAGCTATCACTGATTAATATAGGAATGCCGATTTCCTCGGCTTTATCGATCAATTGATTGCTCTTTTCTGCCACGATGGGATGCAAGCCTTCCGGTAAAGGGCGTTCCTCTCGTTCTTCTCTAAATTCTAGTTCATGGTGGACCCAAACAAAGAAGAGTCCGCCGATGACGAGCCACAACACAATATTCAATACTGTCCATAATCGTTTCACACGAACTCCTCCTTTCCCACACACTGCTTTTCATCTTACGTAAATTCACCAGAGCTTTCAATGATTCGAACTGACAATTAGGCGAATGATTAAAAAAGTCGCTCCTCCGAAAAGGAACGACTCTACCATAATTAAGCTGTAACGTCTCTCTTTGTAAACGACCAATAGCTGATGAATAAGAACAATACGACATATACAGTCAACACGGCGGCTGACAATGGCCAGGTGATGCCTGAAATGAACATATTTCCTGTGATGTAACCAGTTAAGTCAGTATGCGTAAACATAATGTATTTCGTAATTTCGTATTTACGTAAGAAAAAGACAATATTTGGACCCATAAACAACAGAAAGATCGATAATCCGATGGCAAGTGAACTTGTACGGAAAACACTTCCAATCATAAATGCAAATGTAGTGAATACCATGATTCCGATATATTGTAAGCCATATAAGGTTAAAACCCGTCCCCAGTAAGATACTTCAACTACTTCCCCGCCACGAACATCCAACATCGCACCGCTTCCAGCATCAAAGAATATATACCCAGCAACTACGTTCGCAATTAAGGCAATGATGGATAATAATAATGCATAAAGCAATGATGTGATGTATTTGGACGTTAGGATTTTCCACCGTTTCACAGGTCTGCTTAACAACATTTTGATTGTTCCTTGAGAAAATTCGGATGCAACGATACTGGCTGCTGCAATGACTGAAAACATAAGTACCAAAGAAAGCAACTGATGGGAATCAATCATATTTTGTTGTCTATCACTCGGACTGAATGGTGCCACGTTTTCCGCTAAGCGGTATTCAGTGATGGCCAGTTCTTCTTTTAACTGTTTTTTAGTCTCTGCATCAAGATTTGGATTTGCCAGTTCAGCTGTTAAATTTTCTTGATTTACAGCAGCATCTTTTTCCCAAGTGGGTTGGTCTGGCTGTTGTACCGTGTGGTCAATCGCCCAATTAAAGATGCCTGTAATCCCGATTAATATGAGGACCAATAACCCAGCCATTATCCAAGTGGCTTTTTTATGCCACAGTTTCATCCATTCATTTCTTATGAGATTCAGCAATTTGGCCACCTCCAGTCATTTCGAGGAATTGATCTTCCAATGTTTTACGGAACGGTTGCACAGCGAACACTTGAAGATTTGCCGTGACCATCGCCTGAATGATGGAAGGGATCTGGTCCTGTTCAACTTTGACAATGAAGCCAGCCCCACTAACTTCAAGAGTTAATCCTTGTGTTGATAATAGTTCACTTGCCTGGTCAGCCGGTTGCGCCTCAATGTAATAATGAGCTTCTTCTTCTTGATTAATTTCACGGATATTAATAAGTTGTCCGTTTTGAATAATTGCGATTCGGTCACACATCAGTTCAATTTCTGAAAGCAAGTGACTCGATACGAATACTGACACGCCATCTTCAACAGCGATTTTACGCAAGTATGTACGAAATTCACGTATTCCGGCAGGATCCAGACCATTGGTTGGTTCATCCAAAATCAAAAACTTCGGACGATGCAGCAATGCTTGTGCAAGGCCTAGACGCTGACGCATACCCAGCGAATAAGTAGAAACCCTTTCATGAATACGATTTTGCATGCCTACTTGATCGACGACTTCAGCGATGCGTTCTTTTGAAATGGTTTTGTTCATGCGTGCGAAATGCAGTAAGTTTTTCCACCCCGACATGTACTTGTACATTTCCGGATTTTCGACGATTACCCCTACTTTGCTCATTGTTTCTTCGAAGTGGTCTGTCAGTGTTTGACCTTCCACTACTACTTCTCCGCTTGTCGGCCTCATTAAACCGGCCATCATGCGAATCGTCGTTGTTTTACCAGCACCATTCGGCCCCAGAAAACCCGTAATTTGACCAGGGAATAATTGCAGGTTCAAATTATCGATAATTTTCTTTTTGCCAATGGTTTTTGACAAGTTCTTTAATTCAACGATTGGTTGTTGTTCCACGCTTTTCACCTTCCTTAATATGAGACATCCTTCATACTTACTAAGACGAAATGACTAGTTAAAAAGTTCAATCCAATCTACGTCCATATTTATATATACGAAACACATGACTCTTAGTTTCATTTTTATTTCATTTTAAGGATTTATTTGGTAAAGTTTTTGAATTAAACTAGTAAAAAGGAGAGGTTCAGATGGGGTTAACATTATTTCCCGAGAAATATTGTTTACATATGGAGTATCCAGTTGGAGTCGTTCGTTATTCGAAAAATATTGATGAAATATTCAAATCAGCAAGCGTCATAAAGCTTCCTATTTTCTTATATGGTTTGCACCATGCAAAGGATTCAAATGAAGAGATGGAAGTATCCCCAGAAGCCATCGTGGATGGATCAGGCGTATTGCAAACACTTGTTACACAACCAAGATTCTTTACAGTTCGTGATTTACTTGCTCTCATGATGGTGGTTTCGGATAATACGGCAACTAACATACTAATCAGACGCTACGGGTTGAAACGGCTCAATTCTTATATACAACATCTCGGAATGACAAAAACCGTATTGGGTCGGGAAATGCGAGATCTGGTTGCTATTTCGGAGGGCCGGGACAATGTCACATGTGGTCGCGATATGGTGGCCTGCTTAAGACATATGGTCAGCTCACACGCTTTTCACGACATGCTTCAAATCCTTGAAAAGCAGCAATTTCAGAATAAAGTTCCAGCTGGTGTCAAAAGCGATCAATTTGTTTTCTTCAACAAAACAGGCGAATTGGATGATGTCGAGCATGATGTGGGCTTATTTATGTACAAAGGCCAAGTGGGGTTGTTTGTCGGTTTAACTGAGGGCAGTAATTCTAGTGGACGTACATTGTTACAAGAGTTTGGACATATGTTAGACGAATTGTAAAAGAGCGAACCGTCAACGGTCCGCTCTTTTTATTTTTTAGGCAACATAAGGTCTTCTATACTATTGTCAGTTGTTCCAAACCAGGATTTCATTTTCTCGTATGCCTGTTGTTTCGTTGGTTCATCTATATGGGAAATCACTTGATATAAAGCATAAGCAATTACACTTGCATCATCTACCAAACCGACAACTGGAATGAAATCTGGAAGTACGTCTGCCGGGAAGATTAGGTAGCCAAGTGCTCCCGCAATGGTCAGCTTAGCAGATTTCGGCACCGCTGGATTTTGAGCTGTGAAATAAAGCAATAAGCTTGTGTACACTGTTTTTTCTCCTGCTTTTTTGCCATACTTCACAATTTTATTCCAAAATTTTTCTTCATCATAATGCTCATGTGAGCTCTCTATTTGCTCTTGTGGATCCACATTTTTTACCCAATTCTCTTGAATATCTTGCTTGTTCATGTCATCACTCCTTTTTATCAGTATGTCGGTTTGAAAGAAAGTTTTCAATGATACTATAGGATGTTTTCAACAACCAATTGCAAAATGAGTAAAGCAGTCACGACACGTAAGATAGGCTTTACGTATTGAGGTTTTATTTTCTCTGCGATACGGACTCCAAGCTGAGCTCCGGTAATAGACCCCGCCATCAAAGCAAGGGTCAGTGGCCAAATAATAGCTCCAGATGTAATATAACTGATTGCTGCGCCGAAACAGCTTGAAAAAGTAGCCAGCCTGACCAATCCCACTGATTTCACATACGCAATGTTCAAGTAGCTGAACAAATATAGCATTAACGTGCCTTGTCCCGGACCAAAAAGCCCGTCATAAATTCCAATACCAAACAGCCCTGGTCCACTGACCTTTGTTAATTTCAATGGTTCTTCGCCTGTGAAATTACCTTTGCCAATAAATGAAGTAACAAATGCAAATACCAGAAGAAAAATCGCCAATACATACAAATAGTTTGCGGATAGCTGTGAAGCAATAAATCCCCCGGTCACGCCTCCACCCAAACTGATTGGGATTAGCCAAAGAGAATCCTTCAACGAGATTTGTTTACGTTTATACAATGTAAAGAAACTTGAGAATGAACTTACCGTGTTGGATACTTTATTTGCCCCAATAGCTGAATGAATCGGCATGCCGAGCAACAACATCGTTGGCAAACTGATAAGGCCCCCGCCACCTGCCAATGTGCCGATTGTCGTTGCGGTTACCCCTATAAAATACAATAGAAAATAATCCAACTTAATCACCTGTCTTTCTTATTAACTGTATTGTACTTCGTGTCTCGAATTAAGAAAATGACGATGATATAATGAAGTACAATAAGAAAAACTTATGACAAGGAGAATATTCGATGTTTATTGGCTCTAAAATTCGTTTGACTGCAATGAGAAAAGAAGATTTGCCAACGTATCGACTGTGGAATGGCTTGGAATCTTTTGGACGTTTTTATAATGCCTTTCCCATTCGTGAAGAATCAGAAAAAAATGCAGAACAGTTAATGGACCATTCTGATCGTAGTTTTCGCTTTGCCATTCGACCGATTGATTCGGAGCAATTTTTAGGTGTTTGTGCCATCGAAGATATTTTATGGTCGCATCGTGTAGGCTGGCTGTCCATAGCTCTTGGGCCAGAATTTCACGGCAAAGGATTTGGGAAAGAAGCCATGCAATTGTTGATGAATTATGGTTTCAATGAACTGAATCTTCATCGTTTGCAGCTGACGGTATTCGGCTATAACGTAGGTGCCATCAAACTTTATGAATCTCTTGGTTTTAAGCCCGAAGGAACGTTCCGAGAGTTTTTACAACGTAACGGGAAGCGTCATGACATGTACTTATATGGTTTGCTTGTTTCTGAATTTCACTAAATTGTAATTAAAGAGTATTATTTATTAAAAAATAATTTTATCAAATTTATTAAGCTAAAAGAAAAGGATGCCCTCTGAGAAAGGCATCCTTTTTTCTATACTTTTGATTGAGTAAGACGTTGATATAAATTACGCATGATTGCACTCACAGTTAAAATAAACAAAATAATCAAGGTAATTTGAAGGACCATGATCATCCAGTCAGGAAATGACAGAATACCTGCACCGATTAAATGATTCAAACTCATGAAAATCAGTACTAGTGCAACAATAGAACCCGCCAATATACCGAAGAGTGCGAGTAATTGTACAAAGGACAATTGCTTAATATATTTTCTCAAACGGATGATTTGCATGAGGATTACCAGTATGAACAACATGAAGGATAATCCATCAGAACCTATGTAGATGGAATTAACGATGTAGAAAACTAAGATAATGCTGATAATGATGTTTTGGTATTTATCGAAGATTGCTAGCATGTATGTTTCGCTCCTTTATATGTACTACGCAAAATCTGATAAAAAGTTTCACATTTGGTAAAATAAGAGATATATTCGATTAAAAGAAATGAGGAATTGGATGCTAACCCTATATATTACACGCCATGGACAAACAGAATGGAACGTTCAATCGCGCATGCAAGGCTGGGCAGACTCACCTTTAACTAACATAGGAATGGCAGCCGCTTCTCAACTAGGGACGCGTCTTAATGATGTTCCACTCGACGCTGTATACAGTAGTACAAGTGGACGTACGGTTCATACAGCTCAACTCATTATTGGGGAACGTAACATTCCTCTTATTCAAAAAGAAGATTTACGTGAAATCCATGTGGGTGAATGGCAAGGAATGCTATCTTCGGATATTGACCGTGAATATGCGGAGCAAGTCAAAACCTATTATGAACGCCCGAGCCAATATGAATCGACTTCCGGGGAAAGTTTTCACATGTTGAAAGAACGTGTATTACGTGCAGTGGAAGAAATTGCTGCAGCTCACCCGAATGGTCACGTCCTAATTGTCACGCATGGCGTCGTTAAGAAATGCTTGATTAATCACTTCAGTCGAGCTGATCTTGATTTATTGTGGGATCCACCTTTCATTTACGGAACGAGTCTGACAGTGTTAGAAATCGATACTGATAGACGCGAATTGACTATGATTGGCGACATGTCCCATGCAGAAGAAGCGAAGGGACCTTTAATGGTTCAATAAAGTAGTAAATATGCTGACTGTGCTCTAATATTTTCACTAAAATAACATCTTCCCACCGAACGCCCGTATTTGGGATTAATTTATCTCACAGGTGAATCACTTAGGTGATTCACCTTAATTTCCCCGGTTATTTGATAAGTCGAACTATCCTTCTTTTATTGAAGAATCGCTATAGATAGGTACGAGCTAATTTATAAACTCTTTTCCATAAATACGCTATTTGGGTCCTCCTTGTAATCGGAAAACGGGTCACAATAGTTGAACCCAAACCTTGCATAAAGTCTTCTTGCCGGATCGAAAGAATCCATTGATCCCGTTTCCAAACTTAACTTCCGATAGCCACGTCGTGTGGCTTCTTCAATTATGTGATGAAGTAGTCGTTTTGCAACCCCCTTGCGAAGATGGAATGAAGAGGTTCGCATTGATTTGATCTCTCCATGCTGACCATCAATTTCTTTAAGTGCCCCACATCCAACCAATTCGTTTCCTTCCCATGCACTCCAAAATGTAATATCTTGTTGTTGCAACTGCTCAAGATTGAGAGCATGTATACTTTCTGGTGGTGAATGCAGTGTCATACCATGATGCTCGTTTATCAATTTAGTAATTTCAGAGCCCGATAAATCATCTATTTTAATATCCATCATTAGACCTCCGTATTTTTTAATTCCCTTTTTTACTATCCTGACCACTTCAGTTTAGCTTGCCTGATTATGTGGAAGAAGTGAAGTGGTCAGGCTATCTTTATTCTTATAGAAGAATGTAGGAACCAAACTTATTGTGTAAGGAACTATTTATAGAGCACCAAATAGCTAGGATAGAGCATTGCCCCCTTGTACACCTGTCTTGATTCTAGGACTTTTTCGCTTATAGTATTAAAAGGATTTTTATATTGACTTCGCCATGACTATATTGGTGATTTCGTAGCCCATCTTCTCGTATAAGCCCCGCGCGACCTGGTTGTGACCAAAAACATGAAGGCCAATTTTGCACATTCCTAGTTCTTTCGCTATTGTTTCAATTTCTCTCATTGCTTCCTTGCCATATCCTTTTCCTTGATATTCATCTAAAATACTAAAATCATAAATATAACCTTCATCTGCTTTTTCAGGAGATTTTTGTGCCAACCATATCATTCCGACTATTTGTTGATCATGGAAGATAGAAAATATGTAATTCCCTTTCGATTTTTCACCATCAGGCAACAGACGGTTAAATTCATTTTTGGAAAGCTCGGATGCTTCCGCTTCGCTCCAATTCCCTGAAGCTACTTTGTCTTTAGCATAGTCCTCTACTGCAATTTCAAGGTATTGCTGAAAATCCTCTTGTCTCATAGGTTTTAATGTGACCATTTATTTCCCTCCCAGTTGTGGTGATTCGTCGTTATTCATCTCTTCTAACAATCGCTTCTTTTTCAAAATGAAGATCTCTCGGATAAATGCTCCGATTACTCCAGACAGAAAGACGATAGCGATCAAGTTGACTACTTTTACAACTGTAGATGGTGTGTACATGACTTGTAAGCATTGGCTAATGACAAATAGACTGTACGCCACGCACTTTATTATTAAGAATTTAGGTGTTACTTCTTTTCGCATCTTCATCCTGTAATTCCCCCTTCAAAACTGAATGATGTTAATGCATATTTTACCTATAAATTCCATAAGAATCACATTTATTCCTTCTTTACTTAAACACGTCAAGTATGAAAGCCGTATACTTGTGGGTCTCACGCTTCTCGCTCTGCGGCTTGCTAGTCGAAATTGTACTCTCTCGTTTTTCATTAAATTTCACCCGCAATTGGATTGTTGGTCCTTTGTTTATTGTTATATCATTATCCTTGCTTGTGCGACATTAAAAGTTGTAATTACTCCGCTAATTGATGTGCAAATTGCAGTGCCTTCAATCTACATCAATTTCTAATTAGCAGTAAACTTTATATTTTGCAGGTAAAAATGGATATTGTTGGTATAATAAATAAGTGAATATTTAGAGTTTTTATTAATTGTATAGTAAATAAGGAGGTTAAACACATGAAATATGCGAAAGGTATTTTACCGCTAATCCTCGTCTCCATCCTAGTATTATTGAGTGGATGCAAGGATGAACCTTTAGCTGTACTATCAGAAGAAAAACTAGACGAAGAGATTGCTTATTGGTCCTCGGAGAAGTTTAAGGGGAGACAAACCGGCACTCAAGGAAATATTAATGCAAGAAATGAGATATCGAAGCAATTTAAAAAAATCGACTTAGAGCCACTATCATCAAAAGACTATTTTATGCCGTTTTCCATGGTTTTTAATGATCCGAATGAAGCACAGACAACCTTGGTTGTCCACCTAAAGGATGGGCAGACGAAGGAGTTTAGTTATGGAACGGATTGGATGCACAAGATTTCTAGTGGTATTAGTGTAGAACTGCCTATACGCATTGTCGATGGTGACAAAGAAATAAGCGAAGAAGTAAGCAACCAAAATATACTCGTAACAGAAGAGATAATTACTCCGATGGAAGATGTAAGAGCACAGTTTGTTAAAACAGAAACTTTCAAGAAAACAATATTTAGTTATGGCGCAAAGGGTTCAGTGTTTCAAATATCGGAGTCCTTTTATACATATTTACAAACAAATGAAAAAGAAGTCGACAAAGTTCAATTAATTTATTTCAACGCACCATCTACTCAAATAACTGCTCATAACGTAGTAGGTAAAATTCCTGGAGATGGTAAAAAAGTCGGCAAACAAGCAATTGTTATCTCCGCTCACTTTGACCATGTAGGAACAACTGGGGAGTTAACTTTCCAGGGAAGTGTAGATAATGCAACCGGACTTACAGGATTAATGAATCTAGCCTCCATGTTGAAGGAAGACTCAAAAGAAAAATCTTTTTCTTCTGATATTATTTTTGCTGCCTTTAACGCAGAAGAAAGCAACTTGATAGGAAGTTCATCTCTAGTGGAAGCCATCGCACCTGACTATGATTCCATCATAAATATTAATTTGGATTGCATTGGCATTAAAGATGGTGGGAAAATCAGCTTTGTCGGAGAAACTATAGGTAGTAGTCTACTAAGTGAAGAGCTGGAAAATATCGCTCTCTATCAAGACACCGAGAGTACTATTATTCTTGAGGAATTTGCTACCCTGACTAGTGACCATGTGTCCTTTCTAAGAGCCAATTATCAAGCCATCAATATTTCCCAGGAACGCTACGATAAAATCCATACAATTGAAGATACACCTGAGTATACAGACAGCAAGCCTTTAAAATCAGCCATTGAAATTGTACAGGCGTTCGTAAATAATAATCACGATATTAAATTTGAGACCAATGACCAGGCAACATCAACACCTTCCACCCAAGATAAAAAAGTAAGATACAAAGAAATGACCCTAGAAGAAATCAGTGCCATTCAGTCCACTTTTAAAGATCAGTCGTTCAAACTAGTGGAAGCAGCAGAACTATACACTTTAATTAATCCTGAATCCTTAAATTCCGAGACAGAGATGGCAGACAGTAATTATGAATTCTCCTCCAATCATCTAGTTATTCAGAAAGACAATAAGAACTATTTTCTTCAAGTTCTCTCTTCTGAAGGACTTTCATTCGAGGAAGGCAATAAAAACATTGAAACATCGGGAAGTTGGCAGTTTGCCGCCGATGAAGATAAATTATACAATGTTGCCATATCCACAATTGCAGTGGATGATCAGCTTTTCAGTATAATTGCTCAAAGTTTCAATCAAAAAACGCAAAAATCCTATGATTCTTACACCAAAGAAGAGATTGAAGGCCTGATCGCTACTTTTGACGAAGAGCTTGTAGTAAGAACCTTGTTAAAGATGCAGGCTAAATAGCAAAAAGAAACACCTGTTGGCTTATGTATTTCATTAGCCTACAGGTGGAAAATTAGATCCCTTGTTCAACTAACTTGTGCTTTAGTTGAACAAGACTTATAAATATTTAGTGCTAAAACTCAGCCTCTTAGCTGGTGTTTTGGTGTTCGATATTAACCATAAAAAAGCACCGCAAAATGCGGTGCTTTTTTGCTTTGTTTGAGGCTCGATTTTGAGTTTTGCACCTCTGAAGAGAAACCGTAACTGTAAGCCACCGCTTTCTTTCTATAATTTCATTTGAATTCGTTGTTTCCGATGTTCTCTTCTTGCAGGACCTGATTCAAATAGGCGGTGTTCGTTTTCAGTTTCAGGCAGTATTCCTGGGACAGGCATTGGAATTCCATTTTCTACCGCTACAAACGTCAAGAATGACTCCGTCGTTAACTTTGTTTCTCCCGTCAACAAGTTCATCGATTGCACACGTACATACACTTCCATGGAAGTGCGGCCAGTTGAGCTCACGATTGCTTCCATCTCCAACACATCCCCAACTCGAGCAGATGATAGAAAATCTACTGAATCGATTGAAGCCGTGACAACAGGCTTATTGCAATGTTTCATTGCAGTAATAGCACCTATTTCATCTATAAAAGATAAAACTCTACCCCCGAAAATCGTTTCGTGGTGATTCGTATCGGGCGGTAAAACCAAATGTGTTTGGATTGTTCGCGACTGGCTCATGGGTACTGTATTTGTCATGATGTTCTCCCCTTCATTGCTGGATAGTCTCATCATACAAAACACTACTGCGAATGAAAAGTTTCAAGCTTTATACAATCGCAGTTACTCATACAAGTGACATGCCACAAAATGGCCTGGTTCCTGTTCTTGCCAAGCGGGTTTAACATTCGCACAGACTTCCATCGCCATCGGGCAACGCGTTCTGAACACACAGCCTGAAGGTGGATTGATTGGACTCGGCAATTCCCCTTCGAGCAAAATACGTTCGCGTGATTCTTCAATGTCCGGATCTGGAATCGGAATAGCGGATAACAACGCTTGCGTATATGGATGAAGTGGATTTGCATACAGTTGTTCACTCGTCGTCAATTCAACCATATGTCCCAAGTACATTACACCAATACGGTCCGAGATGTATTTGACCATCGACAAGTCATGCGCAATGAACAAGTACGTTAAGCCTTTTTCGCTTTGCAGTTTTTGCAGTAGCTTAACGACTTGGGCTTGTACAGATACATCGAGTGCCGAAATTGGTTCGTCGGCAATGATGAAGTCTGGATCAAGTGCCAGCGCACGCGCGATGCCGATTCGTTGACGTTGTCCTCCCGAGAATTCATGCGGATAACGGTTGGCGTGGTCGCGATTGAGTCCAACATCCTCCAATAACTGATAAACCCGTCGTTGCATATCTTCTTTTCTCTTATGTAACCCATGGACTTCCATCGGTTCTGCAATGATTTCAAAAACAGTTGAACGAGGATTAAGTGATGCATACGGATCTTGGAAAATCATTTGCATGTTGCGCAAAAATGCATAGCGATCGTTTTCGCCCATCGTATGTACATTTTTCCCACCGTACGTTACTTCCCCTTCCGTCTGATTATATAAACCCATAATCGTCCGTCCTGCAGTTGATTTGCCACAGCCTGATTCACCAACAAGTCCGAATGTTTCTCCTTGGTAAATTTCAAAACTGATTCCGTCCACAGCTTTTAATGTTTGATTCTTGCCGATATCAAAATGGCGTTTCAGATCTTTTACTTCAAGCAATACTTGACCAGTCATGACGCTTCCCCCTCAGCTCTTGCGTAGCGTCTTACGGCGCACAATTCTTTTACGAACTTTGTTCCTTCAAGTTCTATTACTTCAATGTGTTGTCCAGTTGAAGGCGAATGAATCATTTGCCCGTTGCCTGTGTAAATGCCGACGTGCCGAACATTGCTTGACCCTACGTTCGCAAAGAACAATAAATCGCCAATCTCCCACTGAGTCATGTTGACCATATCCACTTCTTCACCATTTCTTGCTTGATCATCCGCATCCCGAGGGATGAAATAACCATGCGCTTTCAACATATTGTAGCTAAACCCTGAACAATCGTAGCCGTACGAAGACATTCCGCCCCAGAAGTATGGAAGCTCCAAAAATCGCATGGCACTCGCCACTACGTCATCCCCTGAACGTTCAATGAAAGCTTCAATTCCTGGCCCATGCTCGATTTCTTCGCTTGAAATAAGGGCTTCACCATGAGGTGTTGAAACTAAAGTAAATTGTTCATTATTATCGAGTATAGGAAGAATCGTGTTGAAAGGAACCACCAGCAAAGGCTTTAAATCTTTCGTCCAAAGTTGCGCTCTGGGCTGTGTCACTTTGGCAAAGCCGAAATCTGAGATGCGTTCCATTTCTTTTAATTGAGCAACGGGTATCCATCCCGGATAGCCACGGCCGTCCTTTTTGGAAGGTTGCCATGTGCAGATTACTTTTGCCCAGTCACCAACGATTTCTTCAATCAATACAGGTTCCCCGTAAAGTACTTGTGTTTGCACGCGGTTACCGTTGCACAAATCAAGCAAATCCTCATACTTCATTGCTTCCTGCCATTTTGTGAAACGGACTGGGTTTTCAAGCCCGTGGGTGTCTTGAGTACGTGCAGACTCAGGCGAAGTCCATACTGTCGCCACCGCTACCGAACAAGCCCAAGTCGTGGATGATTGAACTAGCAAATGAAAATCCCCCTTACCCTTTACGATGAAATCGTTTATTCATTAAATCTGTATGTATTCCGAGCCCTGACTCTCGAGAGAAACGAATATGTCGGCCGTCATAAACAATGCCACCTTCGACGATATCTTCTGCAAGCATCAACGGCGCATCAAAATCAAAGCGGGTCACGTTTGGCTGGCTTGCAGCAAAATGAGCCGCTGCGGAAATTCCGAGTTTCGTCTCGATCATGCTCCCAGTCATGCATTCCACTCCATAACTTTCAGCTAAGGCATTGATTTTCAACGCTTGATAAATGCCACCAGCTTTCATCAGTTTGATATTGATTAAATCCGCTGCTCTAAGCTGAAGAACGCGTATTGCGTCTTTCGGTGTGAAAATACTTTCATCCGCCATAATTGGCGTATGTGTATGCAAGGTCACATACTGAAAACCTTCGATATCATTCGCTTTCACGGGCTGCTCGATGAGTTCGATTTCAAGCCCGGCATCTTCCATCTGCCCAATTGCTCGGACCGCTTCTTTCGCTTCCCAGCCTTGATTAGCGTCCAGTCTAAGCTTCGTTTCATAACCGATTTTTTCACGGATCGCACGAATTCGTTCAACGTCTTTCTCGATATCATCGATGCCTACTTTTATCTTCAATACATTAAATCCTTTTTTTACATAACGAGCTGCGTCTTCAGCCATTTCTTCCGCATCATTGACACTGACCGTGAAATCCGTTTCGAGTGTATCTCGGTATCCACCAAGCAATGTGACAAGCGGAAGCCCTGCAAGTTGGCCAAGCAAATCATGAAGGGCCATATCAAGTGCTGCTTTAGCACTTGAATTCCCTACCATGGAGCGATGCAATTTTTGGAATACCCGCTCCGAATGATGTAAATCAAGTCCAATCAGTTGGGGGCCTATCACATGATCGATAGCAAACTGAATACTCCCAAGCGAATCACCTGTGATGACGTGGGTAGGGGGTGCTTCCCCCCAACCGACATTTCCATCTTCAGTTGTAATTTTCACAAATATGGATTCAGCAATCGTCACGGTACGAAGTGCGGTTTTAAACGGTTTTGTGAGCGGTACTGCAACCGAAAAGGCTTCAATTGAATGTAGAATCATGGTAGTTTCCCCTCCCGATTATTTAACTCCTGGTAAGATGGTCAATGTTTTGGCATCGCCATCGAGTCTTGCTTCCACTCCTAGTGGAACGGCAAAGTGTGGTTCACAATGACCGATTTTAAAACCAGATACGACTGGTTTTCCTAAATCACCCAAGTAATGTTCCAATACTTCACCAAGTGTCAATGTCGTTTTTCGTTTTTTAGGTACTGCTCGGGCAAAATCCCCAACTACGATGCCAACTGCATCTTGAAGTTTCCCAGCCAATCGTAATTGATTCAACATGCTGTCTACTTTATATGGTTCTTCATCCACGTCTTCAATCAACAGTAACTTGCCACGAGTATCGATTTCATATTTAGAGCCCAGTGCACTCACTAGCAATGAAAGATTCCCACCGACAAGTTCCCCTTGTGCATTCCCACAACCTAATGTGGTCAATGGAGAAATATCTTCGGTATAATGCAGTTCGATTGGTTCGAACAGCTGATTGAACATACGTGCGGACAAATCATGGAACGTATCTTTCCCTACATCAGATGCAAGCATCGGTCCATGGAATGTCACCACATTGGCGAATTGGCCGATTGTTGTATGGAGGAAAGTGATATCGCTATAACCCCATAAGATTTTCGGTTGTTCCGCCATTAATTGAAAGTCAATTCGGTCAGCGTAACGCCCTGCCCCGTATCCTCCTCCTGCACAAATGATCCCTTTTATGCTTGGATCAGCAAGCATAGCTTGTAAATCTTCCAGACGTTCATCATCGGTACCAGCCAAATAGCCGTGAACGTTCTCTACATGTTTGCCCATTTTGACGTTTAATCCCAGTTGTTCTAAAAATGTGAGCGAGCGTTGCAAGCTTTCTAAGTTGGGAGGACTTGACGGGGCTATAATGCCAATCGTATCCCCTTTTTGTAATCGTGTTGGTCGTATGCGCATGCGTATATTGCTCCTCTCTTCTATTTTCAAAAAAAGTTATTCGCCTAAGTATAACTTCTTTTGAAAACAGAAGGGTGCAGCGCCAGATTGAGACGCCGCAACTTCTTGTTTTTATGTCTTAAAAGTATAAATTTATGGGTATTTATTTCTTTCGAAATCAGTTGTGTCTAGCTCCGCAGGCCAGACCGCACCTCCGTTTCACTGTCTCATTCGAAAACAGGTTTTCGATTCGACAGTTCCAACGTCGGAGTCGGTCTATCATGGCCTGCTCCGCTTTTCTATATTATTCCGCTTTTTTGTCTACCCATTTAAGGTCTAGGTAACCTACTGGGTGACGCACAATTCCAGAAACGCTTGGTTTTTGCAATGCCACTTGGTTATAGAAGTGGATTGGGAAAATCGGCATTTCTTTCATTAATACTTTCTCAGCATTCATCAATAACTGCCAGCGAGCTTCTGCATCTGTTTCTGTTTTTGCATCGGCAATCAGTTTATCGAATTCTGCATTTGCCCAACCAGTACGGTTCATTGATGAACCTGTAACGAAGCTTTCAATCGCGTTCACTGGATCTGCATAGTCGTGTAAGAATGAAGAACGGGACAATTGGTATTTCAATTCTTTTTGTTCAGAAGAGAATACACTTCCTTCTACATTCGCTAATTCCACGTCCACGCCTAAAACTTCTTTAAACTGCGCTTGCAAAGCAACCGCAATGTTTTGATGTGTATCTGAAGTTGAGTACGTTAAAGTAACAGTCGGTAATTTATCGTAGCCTTCTTCTTTCATACCTTCTTCTAACAATTTCTTCGCTTCTTCAGCGTTGAATTCTACTAAATTGCCAACCGTGTCACGGAATTCAGAACCGTCCGGACCTTGGAAGCCGTAAGAAACGAAACCATGCGCTGGTTTTTCACCGTTTTTCGTTACGAATTCAACAATCTCTTCTTGGTTGACTGCTGTTGCGAAAGCTTTACGAATTTTTTCGTTCGTGAAAGGCTCCATTGTTGTGTTGAAACGATAGAAATAAGTACCTGCCTGGTCTTGAATTGATACTTCTTCGCTGTCCATTAAATCAGCAGCCAATTCAGATGGAACGTCAGATACATCTAGTTCATTCGCTTGGTACATTTGGTACTCTGTATTGGAGTCGTTGACCATTGCCCACTCTACTTTATCTAGCTTCACAGTTTTAGCATCCCAATACTCTGGGTTTTTCTCAAATACCATTTTCACATCATGTTCCCATGATGCTAATTGGAATGGACCGTTTCCTACGAATGATTCTGATTCAGTGAACCATTGTGCGTTTTCTGTTGCCACTTTTTCATTGATTGGGAAAAAGCTTGGGTTTGTAATGATATTCAAAAATGCATCAGTTGGTGCAGTTAATTTTACTTCAAATGTTTTTTCATCCAATGCCTTCATTGCTACGTCTTCAATCTTACCTTCACCTGTGTTGAATGCTTCTGCACCTTCGATGAAGTAACCAAGGAAAGCCGCTGGTGAAGCTGTGTTCGGATCCAACATGCGTGTCCAGCCATATACGAAGTCTTTAGCAGTAACTGCGTCTCCATTAGACCATTTTGCATCTTCACGAATGTGGAATGTATATGTCAAACCATCTTCAGATACTTCAATTTTTTCAGCCGTTGCTTCTTCTGGCTGATGGTCTTCGCCTAAACGAGTTAACCCTTCCATCAAGTTGTTCAATGCATTCCAAGAAACAGCATCAAAGCCGACCGATGGATCGAATGATGTTGGCTCGGTGCCGTTGTTCAAGTAAAGCACTTTTTCTTCAGCTGTTTCTGTTTCTTTGTCGTCTTCGCCTTTGTCAGCTGGCTTTTCGCCTGCATCATTATTCGCTGTACATGCTGATAGTACAAGTGCGAATACGGCTGTCAGTAAAAACAAGAGCCATTTCTTCATGTGTGTTTTCCCCCTTGGAATTGTGTTCATGCTTTATGATTATGCACCTAAGTGCGTTCATCCTATTTTTGAGCTGTTTCCATAAACGCTTGTGCACGTTCGTCCTGTAACCAACAATCGACGCGATGAGTAGCTGTTTTAACCGTTGTGTCTGGATGTACGTGTTCACAAACTTCCATTGCAAATGGACATCTCGCTGTAAATGCACACCCTTTAGGCGGCGCAAATAAATCAGGTGGTGTCCCTTCAATTGGCTGCAGTTCTTCAGCAATCAAGTCGAGACGCGGAACCGAATTGAGCAAGCCTTGCGTATACGGATGCTGTGGCGTATAGAAAATCTCACGCTTCGTACCGAGTTCAATGATTTTGCCAGCATACATCACCGCAATACGATCTGCGATTTTTGCTACAACTCCCAGGTCATGAGTGATCAGAACAATCGATACTCCTGTTTTTGCTTGAATTTCTTCAAACAATTCGAGGATTTGCGCTTGAATCGTTACATCTAGTGCAGTTGTCGGTTCATCCGCGATTAATAACTCCGGTTCGCAAATGAGCGCAATGGCAATAACAATCCGTTGACGCATTCCGCCTGAAAACTGGTGAGGATACTGTTTTAAACGTTCTTGCGGATTTGGGATACCCACTAAGCGAAGCATGGCTAGCGCTTTTTCTTTCGCTTCCGCCTTGCTTGCTTTGGTATGTGTGAGCACACCCTCCATCAACTGCTCGCCAATGGTAAGTGTCGGATTGAGCGCCGTCATCGGATCTTGGAAAATCATTGAGATGTCGACACCCTGTATTTTGCGAAGTTCTTTTTTCGTCATATTCGTAAGATTGACATCTTTGAACATCACTTTGCCATCTGAAATACGCCCCGGTGGCTGTGGAATAAGCCCCATAATGGCATTGGATGTCACGGATTTTCCGCAACCCGATTCGCCTACAATTGCAAGCGTCTCTCCTTTTTGGAGAGCAAAGGACACACCACGGACGGCATGTACATTTCCACCATATGTTTTGAATGACACATGTAAATTGTCTACGGACAAAATGATGTCGTCGGTTATGACTTTTTTACGTTTCATTTTTTGCGTGTGCGCCGTCACAACCGCTTGTTGAGTACGACCGACTTCCGCGCGTCTTTCTCTCGCCAATTCCCGGGCGTTTTCTAGTTGCTGTTCGTTCATATGTGTCACCCCCTTAACTTCGGATCAAGTGCGTCTTGTAGTCCGTCACCAAGGACGTTAAATGCAAACATGGTTAATGAAATGAAGAATGCCGGGAAGAATAGTCTCCACCAGTGACCTGATAGGATAACTGGCAAGGCATCATTTGCCATAACACCCCAACTTGCAAATGGGGCTTGAATACCGAGTCCAAGGAAACTCAGGAAGGCTTCCGCGAAAATTGCACTCGGAACCGTCAAGGTCATTTGGACAATGATTGGACCCATGGTGTTCGGCAATAAGTTTCGTCGAATGATTCGTGGTGTTTTTGCTCCAAATGATTTGGACGCTGTCACGAATTCATAGTTTTTGATTTGCAGTACTTGTCCCCTTACAATTCGGGCCATTCCGACCCATCCGGTAACGGTCAGAGCGACAATAATTGTCGTCAAACTTGGACCCATAACAACCAATAATAAAATAACAACTAATAAATGCGGCAAGCCATACAGGACTTCAATGATACGCATCATTATGGCATCCGTACGTCCGCCTTTGTAGCCACTGAAACCGCCATAAATCACACCGATAAAGAAGTCAATCAATGCTGCGGCAAGTCCCACAAACAATGAAATACGAGCGCCATACCAGGTACGTGTAAATACATCGCGTCCCATTTCATCCGTCCCAAACCAGTGTTCACTTGAAGGTGCTTTGTTTTGGTTCGGCAAATCCATGCCATCCACGGGATGCGGAGAGAAAATCGGACCAAAAATCGCAAGTAACGTCAAAAGAACTAAGAAAATTAAACCCGTCATTGCAAGCTTATTTGTGCGAAGTCGACGCCATGCATCTTTCCAATAGGATAATGAAGGTCGAACAACGGCTTCCGCTTCGACTAAATCTCTATCTTTCTTACGGAACCATTCATCAGGTACTTGGTTGGGTGATACGGGTGTCGATTCGTGGTTGATAGTCATCACGCATCCCCCTCTTTCTTATGCAATTTAATACGTGGATCTAGGAATCCATAAACCAAATCGACAATGAATAACATAACTACGAGAATCGTGCTGTAGAATACGGTCGTTCCCATAATGACCGGATAATCCCGGTTGTTGATACTCTCAACGAAGTATTTTCCCATCCCGGGAATTGCAAATATTTTCTCGATGACGAACGTTCCTGTCAGAATCCCAGCAAGCATCGTCCCCATAATTGTGACAACTGGCATTAAGGCATTGCGTAACGCATGTCGTGCAACGATACGAAACGGTGACAATCCTTTTGCTCTCGCCATTTTTATGTAATCCTGCGTCAATACTTCAAGCATCGACGAACGCGTTAAACGTGCAATGATGGCCATTGGACCCGTAGCAAGAGCGAGCACTGGAAGTACCATATGCATCGGGCTCGACCAGGTGGCTGGTGGGAAAATATTATAATCTACTGCCAGTTTTTGAATAAGCAATGTAGCCAGTACGAAGCTTGGTACGGAAATTCCGATTACCGCAAATGTCATTGCAAAGTAATCAATAATCCCGTTATGACGCAGTGCTGCAAAGGTTCCGAGTAAAACACCCGAAATTACTGCTACCAAAATGGTTACCATCCCGAGCTCAAAGGATATCGGGAAGCCACGAGAGAGCAGTTCATTAACCGTTTCATTCGGTTTTTTGATTGAAGGTCCAAAATCCAACGTGACAATGGATTTTAGGTAGTACAAATATTGGACCGGAAGTGGTTCATCCAGCTTGTAAAAGCGCTCTAAATTGGCTTGAATCGTTTCATTTGTCGTACGTTCTTCATTGAACGGCGATCCTGGAATTGAGTGCATCAAGATAAATGTCAGTGTCGCAATGATCAGAATGGTCATGATCATCATTAAGAAACGTTTGATGGTATATGAGAACATATTAAGTCCCCCTTAACAGAACGTCGTTTGCATCGCCAGTTCCACTTGAACTAACATTGCTCGATACGCTTCCAAAATATCTTTTGCTTCAAATTTCACAATCGTTGTTCCTGGTTCTATTTCACAGCCAGGCATAATGGCTGCCCATTCGGCTTGACCATAGTTGGTAAATTCAATTCGTAGCGTTGGGGTTTTTGGTGGGGTAAGTGGTTTAACCAAATGACGATTGTCCACTGCTTTTTGGATTTGTTCAGTCAATAGTGCATGTGATTTTTCCGGATGCATCGTTTTGACCGCTTGGCGAGTGATTGACTCTTTTACTGCAACTGTTGTGATGTTTGGAATGAGTGCCGCTGCTTCACGACATGCTCCGTCATCTCCAGCAACCATGATGACCGGTACACCAAAATGACCCGCCACATATGCATTGAACCCAAGCTCTCCAATTTCCACGTCATTGATGAACATGTTTCGCACTCCAAAAATCATCGAGTGACTCATTACACCTGGTAGACCTGCACGTGAATGATAGCCTGCGAAAATCGCACCATCATAAGTTTCATCGAGTGCCTGTACCATTGAGTAAGGTTTCACACCACCCGTGATCAGCATGGCTTCGGGATGCAAATCTTCAACAAGTAAGTTGTTCATTTGTGAATGGCTATCGTTCACCAAAATATCGGTAGCCCCTTT
The DNA here is from genome assembly GCF_056401835.1 of Paenisporosarcina sp. P4_D4. Classification (NCBI taxonomy): domain Bacteria; kingdom Bacillati; phylum Bacillota; class Bacilli; order Caryophanales; family Caryophanaceae; genus Paenisporosarcina; species Paenisporosarcina sp. P4_D4. Next base: position 58,681 of record NZ_JBFUIO010000008.1, read on the forward strand.
TTTCAGTAAGCCTTCAATAATGGCATTTGCTTCGTTTGTCATGATACGACGGGCGCGTTCATAGTTGTGTTTCTTCGAATCTACGAAAGTGTGATCAGGTAAACCTGTAATCCCTTCCATATCGATCGAGATAAAAAATTTCATATTCTTGATGTCCCCCTCATGCCATTGACTCATATTTTTATTATTATGAATTTTCACTGATTGTTATTATTAAAAGATATCAAATTTTTTAGAATATTTCAATATAGTTTGAGGTTTTTTTTCGTTTCCCGAAATGTTTTGACGGAGAGAAATTCCACTTCCGACAAAATACTTGAAGACCACAAAATATATCCGAAGGGACCCCAATTAATTTGCTAGTCCCCACGGATAAAATGGCATAGACACCGACACACATCTGCCCTCAATTTTTTCTACAAAAAGATTTCAGTTGACATCTTCTTTCATGCGTACTACGATAGGAACAACTTTTTTGTTCGGGATTTAGGCAGAAGGTGTCGGGAGCGACATCGCCGGTGAGAACACCAAGAGTTGAGATGAGTTGAGTTGAGAAAAATCGATGACAAAGAATAGTAGCACAAGTGCGTCTTCATAGAGAGTCAGCGACTGGTGGAAGCTGATAGGCAACTTGGTGTGAATGGTCTTTGGAGAGTTTCCCAGAATGTCAGTACGGGAAAACGTGTGATCTACGTTACAGGTCCTAAAGCGAAAGCCGTTATTGGCTTTTAATTTGAGGTGGCACCACGGTCATTCCGTCCTCTGTACATGAACTCTTCTGTTCATGTACAGGGGATTTTTTTTGTTTTCCGGGTGCAAATGAGCTGAGCAGAGGAGAGATTTACATGCAAACACATTCAGTAAAAACAGCACGAATTACCATCAACGGGGACACTTTATCGCCCATCGCTATTTTCAAAAGGTTACAGGGAACGCGGAAATTCCTGCTGGAAAGTTCTTTGAAACAAGAAGCGTCGGGTCGCTATTCCTTCATCGGCGCAAATCCAGTGAAAGAATTTCGTGGTTCAGCCAACGATTTGATAGAGCATTCACTTCTAACAGGTGAAATCACTGTGCACTGCGGAAAGCCTATCGAATTATTGAAAACGTTACTTCCCATTGTTGACGATGATCTGGAATTCCCTTTCAATGGTGGTGCAGTTGGCTACATTGGCTATGACGTCATCGCACACTATGAAGACATTGGGCCAGCCCTCCCTGACGAACGTGATATGCCCGATATCCATTTGCTCGTTTATGAAACCGTTGTTGTATATGACCATCAAAAACAAGATGTCACCATTTTGCATAACGGAACAACCCCTTCTCTTATCGATGAGGTTGTACGCCAACTGGCAGTGAAGGAATGTGAAGAAGAATATGTACAATCTACCCTTCCCTTCATATCCAATGTGAGCAAACAAGCGTTTATTGATAAAGTAGTGCGCGCAAAAGAATGTATCCGGGCAGGAGAAATTTTTCAAATTGTGTTATCTCAACGATTGCAGGCAACGTATACAGGTGACCCTTTCATGCTTTACCGGAAATTAAGGAAAGACAATCCTTCCCCCTATATGTTTTACGTAGATTTTGATGAACATGTAGTGCTCGGTGCATCTCCAGAAAGTTTGATGAGCATTCAAGGTAATCGGGTGACGACAAATCCGATTGCTGGAACTAGACGACGAGGTCACACATCGGAAGAAGATGCACAACTTGAAAAAGAATTGCTCGCCGATCCGAAAGAACTTGCCGAACACCGGATGCTGGTGGACTTGGGAAGGAATGATTTGGGTCGTATTACCGAAGTAGGCAGCGTCCATCTAACGAAATACATGAACATTGAAAAATACCAGCACGTCATGCACATCGTTTCCGAAGTGGCTGGCACGTTGCGTAATGATCAGCATCCTCTTGATGCACTAGTCGCTTGTTTACCTGCAGGAACGGTATCAGGCGCACCGAAAATTCGTGCCATGCAAATCATTCAAGAGTTGGAAAATGTAAAACGAGGTGTGTATGCAGGAGCAGTTGGTTACATCGGTTTTAATGGCAATATCGATATCGCGTTAGCCATTCGAACATTGGTCATCAAAAATCAAACCGCTTATGTCCAGGCAGGTGCAGGCATTGTCTATGATTCCAATCCACTAGCAGAATTCGAAGAGACGTTGCACAAAGCGAAGTCGTTATTGGAGGTGCTGTCATGATTTTGCTGCTAGACCACTACGATTCGTTTACGTACAACTTGTATCAAAGCCTATCAATGCTCGGTGAAGAAGTAAAAGTTGTCAGATATGATGAAATTTCGATAGATGAAATCCGTCAGTTGAACCCAAAAGCAATCGTGCTATCACCTGGTCCTGGGTCACCAAATGACAAGGTGCACTCTTTATCAATCATCAATGAATTCCATCAAACCATCCCAATGCTCGGGGTGTGCTTGGGTCACCAACTTCTTGGAGTGGCATTTGGTGGCAAAATCAAACGGGCAACACTGGTCATGCATGGAAAAGTATCCGCCATTCGGCATTCACATGCAGGCATGTTTGCCTACCTGCCGCAACCCTTACCCGTCATGCGCTACCATTCGCTCGTCTTGGAGGATTTGCCTTCATGTTTTAAAACAACAGCCATTTCGATGGACGATCAAAGTATTATGGCAATTCAACATTTGGATTACCCGCTTTATGGCTTGCAGTTCCATCCAGAATCAATTGGAACGCGTGATGGGGATAAAATCCTTCAAGCCTTTTTAACAGATATAGCTCGGCCAGTAGAGATTTAGTCAGAGGAGAGATTGAGATGAGAAGATTTACAGAGAGTGTACGTAGTGGAACTTCACTGACGTACAGTGAGATGAGAGTAGCAACGAACGCTATGTTTTCAGAAGATATTGCAGGCGTGGATATCGCGAATTTTTTAAGTGCCCTATCAAAAAAAGGCGAAACTACCGAAGAAATAGCTGCACTTGTTGAAGTGTTACGTGAAAATGCTACACAGATTCCTGTTACCTCCCCCCATGTATTCGATAATTGCGGAACTGGAGGCGATGGTTCCCAAAGTTTTAATATCAGCACCTCTTCTGCCTTTGTCTTGGCGGGAGCAGGACTGAAAATCGCCAAGCACGGGAACCGCAGCATTTCGAGCAGAACGGGCAGCGCGGATGTACTCGAAGAGCTTGGCATCGCTTTGGACTTCCAACCACGGGAAGTGGAAGACTTATTAAATCAAACGAATATCGCTTTCTTATTCGCCCCATATGTCCATCCGAAAATGAAACGGATTCAATCCATTCGTAAGTCTCTGGGAAAACCGACGATTTTCAATATGATCGGCCCTTTAACCAATCCCGTGGCATTAACATCCCAAATGGTCGGCGTATACCGCCAAGATAAATTGATGGATATCGCAGCAGCCCTATATCGTCTGGGCCGAAAAAGAGCAATCGTCTTGAGTGGTGCCGATGGAATGGATGAAGCTTCTTTATCCGGAGACAACCACCTCGTACTTATGAAAAACGGCGACTACATCCCTTTTACATTGAATGCCGAAGAAGTGGGTTTGTCATTTGCTCCACTTGAAGCGATTCGCGGTGGGGACGTCAAGGTTAACGCAGCCATTTTAAAAAGCGTGTTACGGGGTGAATCTTCGCCTTATATGGATACCGTATTGTTGAATGCGGGAATCGGTTTGTTTGCGGCAGACATCGTTTCTACCATTCAAGAAGGCGTTCACCAGGCACGAAAGAGCATTGAAACAGGTAGTGCGCTCAGTGTGTTGGAATCAGTCGTCACTTACAGTCAAAATCGAAGTCATTTGGAGGTGAACGCATGACGATTTTAGAGCAGATTTTAGAAGTAAAAAAACTGGAAGTGAAAGAGTTATTGGAACAAGAAGGATCATTTGAATTTTCTAAAAAACATACTAACAAGCCTTCTTTATTTGAGACTTTATATAACACGCAGCACTTACAGGTCATCTCTGAAATTAAACGCGCCTCCCCTTCGAAAGGTTTGATTGATGGTAATGTCGATCCCGTACAGCAGGCACTCGCTTATGAAAAAGCTGGTGCAGCTGCAATTTCTGTATTGACTGATCAACAATTTTTCAAAGGCTCGATGGATGATTTACATGCAGTATCATCAGCCGTCAATCTTCCCGTCCTCTGCAAGGACTTTATCATTCACCCTTTGCAGATTGAAGAGGCAAAATATGCTGGCGCATCTATCATTCTGTTGATTGTCGCGGCGCTTGATCAACAGAGTCTTAGCGATTTGTTTGACTATGCTAGTAAGTTGGATTTGGAAGTTTTGATTGAAGTTCACAATGTCGAAGAATTGCAAAGAGCCTTAGCAATCGATGCAAAAATAATCGGCGTAAATAATCGTAATCTCAAAACGTTCGAAGTAGATTTAGCAAACACATCGCAAATTACCGCTCACTTCCCTTTTCATGAACAACGCGTATTGATTAGTGAAAGTGGGATTGGCAACATAACAGATGCTGTTTTAGTTGCGGATGCTGGAGCGCACGGCGTGCTGGTTGGAGAAACGTTAATGCGCAGTGAAAATATTGACGAAATATTGCGTTCGTTTCACGTGAAACGTGGTGAATTGTGATGACAAGAGTCAAAATTTGCGGATTGATGGAGCTGGAAGATGTAAAAACAGCAGTTGATTCTGGAGCAGACGCAATTGGTTTTGTATTCGCACCTAGTCGACGCCAGCTAACGGTTGAAACCGCCAAGAAACTTGCTAGTGCAGTTCCAAATGATGTGTTGAGAATTGGTGTATTCGTCAATGAAACACCGGATGAAGTGAATCGCATCGCAGGAGAAGTATCATTGGATATGGTTCAACTGCATGGAGATGAAGCACCCGAATATGTTAGACAAATATTCCTTCCTACCATTAAAGCGTTATCGATAAAAAGTTTTGAAGATGTGCGAAAGGCTTCGCAATATGAAGTCGATTATTTCTTGTTTGATGCACCAGGCATGGAGTTTCGCGGAGGATCGGGTCAGTCATTCGACTGGAAACTCCTTGAAAAAGCTAATATTCCACTTGAGAAAGTCATATTAGCCGGCGGTCTGAATGAAAGAAACGTAAGAGAAGCAATTAAAACCGTCAATCCTTTTATGGTGGATGTATCCAGTGGAGTCGAGACGGAGCAAAGAAAAGATGCAGTGAAAATCCGCACGTTTATCCGTGCAGTTCGAGGTGAGAAGAGATGAGCATGCAAACTACCTACAACCAACCAAACACTACCGGTCATTATGGCAGATTCGGCGGTCGATTCGTCCCAGAGACATTAATGCAAGCCGTGATTGAACTCGAGGAAGCTTACGACTTAGCTATCAAGGACGAAGCTTTTCTTGAGGAATTCCGCTACTACTTGAAAGATTATGTGGGACGGGAAAATCCCCTTTACTTTGCTGAACGTTTAACGAAAAAAATGGGCGGCGCCAAGATCTACTTGAAACGTGAAGATCTCAATCATACAGGAGCTCACAAAATCAACAACACAATCGGACAGGCACTTCTTGCGGTCCGTATGGGTAAACAAAAAGTCGTTGCTGAAACAGGCGCTGGCCAGCATGGTGTGGCAACTGCAACGGTTTGCGCACTGCTGGATTTAGAGTGTGTGATTTTCATGGGAGAAGAAGACGTCCGTCGTCAGCAACTTAATGTATTCCGCATGGAGCTGCTTGGTGCGAAAGTTATTTCCGTAACCCAAGGCAGTCGAACGTTGAAAGATGCTGTTAATGAAGCGCTGCGTTACTGGGTGACGAATGTCGGGGATACTCATTACATTATGGGTTCGGTTTTAGGACCACACCCCTTCCCTAAAATTGTGCGTGATTTCCAGCGTGTCATTGGGGATGAAACGCGTAAGCAAATCGTTGAAAAAGAAGGCCGTCTGCCAGATGCGATTGTTGCTTGTATTGGTGGAGGCAGTAATGCCATGGGAATGTTTTATCCCTTCATAGAAGACAAAGACGTGAAATTAATCGGCGTCGAAGCTGCTGGTGCAGGACTGGATACCGATAAGCACGCCGCCACATTGACGAAAGGTTCTGTAGGAGTTTTGCACGGAGCACTTATGTATTTACTGCAGGATGATGCAGGTCAGATTCAGGAAGCACACTCTATTTCAGCGGGACTCGATTATCCCGGAATAGGACCCGAGCATAGCTACTTACATGAAAATGGCCGTGTTGAATACACATCAGTAACGGACGAACAGGCTTTGACGGGTGTTCAATTGTTAGCTCGTACGGAGGGCATCCTCCCCGCTCTCGAATCAGCTCATGCGATTCATTTTGCTGCTGAGCTGGCTGCTGGTTTGGATAAAGATGAAATTGTCGTGATTTGTTTATCTGGTCGTGGAGATAAAGATGTTGTCACAGTGCGTGATGCGCTTGGAGGTGGAACGAATGACTAAACTGAAGTTGCAAACTGCCATAGAACAACAAGTCGAAACAGGTGGAAAAGCATTTATTCCTTATGTCATGGCCGGTGACGGAGGGTTATCAAAACTCCGTGAACATTTACTGTTTCTTCAAGATGCTGGTGCTACTGCGGTAGAATTAGGAATTCCTTTTTCAGATCCCGTTGCAGATGGACCGACCATTCAAGAGGCTGGGAAACGTGCGTTGGCTGAAGGTGTGACCTTGCGTGGTGTATTAGAAGAGATCGCCCACTTGCGCGGTGAGTTGATGATTCCGATTGTCCTAATGACATATTTGAATCCGGTGTTCCGTTATGGCATAGAGGCATTCGCTAAGGATTGTGCAAATATCGGCGTGAGTGGATTGATTGTTCCAGATTTGCCGCTTGAAGAAAGTGGGATGGTGAAGGACGAGTTCTCAAAACACGATTTGGCTCTCATTCAATTGGTCAGTTTAACAAGCCCTCCCGAGCGTATTGAGCGTATTGCGAAAGCTTCTGAAGGATTTCTGTACGCCGTTATGGTGACGGGCATTACGGGTGCGCGCGCAGAGTTTGCTGCGAACGTTGGAGAACATTTGGCGAAGCTTAAAGAAGTGAGCCCAGTTCCAGTCATGGCAGGCTTCGGGATTTCCACGCCTGAGCAGGTTCGGGAAATGGGTAAACTGTCAGACGGCGTCATTGTGGGAAGCCGTATAGTTGATGCATTGCATAAAGGAAATCTTGATAATATCAGAGCGTTGATTGCTGCATCGAAAGCAGTTGAAATCGTATAAAACTAGTTTGGACCTCATGCGCATTCGTATGTGGTCTTTTTTTTAGGAGAGAATTGGGTTAAACAGAATAAATACTAGTTGAGGCCGAATAAAACTCGTGCGTTACAGTTTAAATTTTTTCACCTTCCTTAGGAAAGTGAAACACTTATGTTTCCTTACTCGTCAAAGTTATATAAAGGAGGAAGAAATTTGAAAACGAAATCTTTGTTAATTACCATTTTATTATTTACTTCACTTTGGAGTACTGGATGTTCGAACGATACGGTTACCGCAGGAAAAGAAGTTAAGGTAAATGAAAATGAATTTCCTCCATCTATTTCTGGAGTCGTTAGAGTTAATAATGCACAACATGAAATGGTAGTTGGAGGTTATAAATGGGAAAGAAAACAAGGTTCTGAAACTCAGGCTGTCCAAACTGACTCTGCTTCCCCATACCAAATCGCTGAAGATTTCAAAGCCATTGCTTTAGAACAGAATCAAAAAGTGACGATTGATATTGAAGAAAATCCCGAACTGTATGTTTACTTATGGAATAAGGATGGAAGAGAAAAAGAAATTACTTTGAAAGATAATCAAATAACGGTTCCTGCAAGTAAAGGTCAATATATATATGAAGTGTTAGCAAAATGGAATAACGGTGAAGTTTCCTACACCTTTGTGGCTGAAGTGAAATGACAATTCACTTTTACATTAAGGGAAATTACAGTTTTTACGATCAGTACAGCAAAGTTATAACGTTGTTTTAATATAGAATAATCTTTCTCATGATGTGATTTTATTGCCCGATTCCTGTTTATTGGATTTGGTTATTTCGATTGGTTGCTCGGGCTTCTGGAAATAAAAATATCAACTATTATTAAACGAATAAATGTTATCACTGGCATCTTTGTCTACTTTCCAGCTATCCTTTGCGCATCTTGTTCTTTACTTATTTTCAATAACTCATTTGCAAATATTGAAAGTCCTGTTGTGATTAATACTCCAGCCAACCATCGAATACCACTTGGTTCCATAAAAGTATTAAAAAAAGTCAACGTCAATATAAGACACCCGAACAATAAAAACAGTGTTGCGATTAAATTTTTCATCTTTCTTTCACCTCGCTCTAATTAGTAATACTCACACCGATAAATAACTACATTCAATCTTTCAAGCTTAATTTAACTAATTCTCTTTTATTCCCGTTACTCCTTCTTCTTTAATAAAACAGGACTGGTTGTGTGTCTTTCTGAAGAAGAATCGTGTCCACTCCACAGCGAATGGTCAGAAACTAAGATTGAGTGGACGAAAAACCATTTTGAATGGACAAAAACCTTGATTGATTGGTCATAAAACTAACTTGAATGGACGAAAACCCATAGCAAGTGGTTAGAAAAAAAGCAACCCAATTGAGCTTTACAATTGGGTTGCTTCGTCACTTCTAAAATACGGTTTTCATCGTAATAAATTTCAGTTCGGTCATTTCATCGACGGCAAACTTAATGCCTTCACGCCCATATCCACTCATCTTGATGCCACCATACGGCATGTTGTCTGTACGGAAAGTAGGAATGTCGTTTATGATGACGGCTCCCGCTTCAATTTCATCTGCGGCTTTCATAGCATCCGTTAAGACATTTGTGTAAATCGCTGCATTCAATCCAAATTGTGAAGCATTCACCCACTCAATTGCTTCATCCAGTGTATCGTAAGGAATGACGGAAACGATGGGTGCAAAGACTTCCTCGCATACAACTTTCATGTCTTCTTTAGCACCTGTCAAAATAGTTGGATGCAACTGGCGCTCTGTAAATTCGCCACCTGTGGCCACAGTTGCTCCTTGCGATTTGGCTTCTTCAATCCAGCCGACGATGCGTTTTACTTCGTCCGGATGGATCATGGAACCGATATCGGTTTGTTCATCCAGTGGATCACCCACTATTAATTTTTTCGTTTCTTCCACGAATCCTTGCACAAATTCATCGTACACTTCGCGGTTTACGTAAATGCGTTGTAAAGAAATACATACTTGTCCTGAAAAGCTGAATGCCCCTTCCGCACAACGTTTAACAATTTTTTCGATTGGCACACTTGGCTCCACAATCAAGGCTGCGTTTGAACCCAGCTCAAGCGTAATTTTGCGTAGACCTACTTTTTCTTTAATTTTCAATCCGACAGGAACACTTCCGGTAAATGTCACTTTTTTGACCGCTGGATGTGTAATGAGTGAGTCACTTAAATCACTCCCGCTCCCTGTTATAATTTGAAGGGCACCATCCGGCAAACCAGCTTCCTTGAAAATATCAGCCATAATTAATGCACTCAATGGTGTTTGTGTTGCCGGCTTTAAGACTACCGTATTTCCAACTGCAAAAGCAGGTCCCAGTTTATGCGCCACTAAATTGAATGGGAAATTAAAGGGCGTGATTGCCGCAACAACGCCAATAGCCTCTTTTTTTGTCCATCCGATTCGGTTCGCACCTCCAGGGGCAGCATCCATCGGAATGGTTTCCCCACGGTACTGCTTCGCTTCTTCTGCAGCAAATTGATAGGTCGCAATCGTGCGATCTACTTCACCACGTGCCGTTTTCAACGGTTTTCCCGCTTCTTGTGCCAATGTCATTGCGAGTTCTTCTTTACGCTCTCGCATAATGTTGACCACTTTATATAAAATTTCTGCCCGATCATATGCCGTCCATTTTTTGAAGGAATGAAAAGCCTGTTCGGCACCAGCAATTGCTACTTTCACATCTTCTGGTGATCCTTTTGCCACTTTTGCAAGAAATTTCCCATCATAGGGAGCTTTCAGATCATATGTTTCACTTGCTTCGCGCCAATCTCCATTAATCCAAAGTCCGGTTTCTTTCAAAAGAAACACCTCCTGAGGTTGATATATATACATTCGTCATTATTCTATCATTCTCCTCCAACACTTGACGCGACTGCCGCATTCGTTGCTGCCATCGTAGCAATCATGGCGGCTTGTTGGGCTTGCAACATTAGTTCAATGGTAGTGGCAAAACTGACTGAGGTTGTTCCTTCATTATCGATAATGTGTTTCGTTTCGAGTTGGACTGCGATAGGTAAAATCATATCTTTGTACCAATTGAAAAGCTTCATTGTTTCCAGTTGACGGTACGTATCAATGACATGTTGCAATACTACATCTTTAATTTCCAAGGCAGCCAGAAATCCGATCATGACATAGTGCATGGATTTCACTTTGATTCCGGCACATTTCAGCTGATCTCGTATATGCACAGCTTGCCCAACCAGATTGGCTTGATAGCTCGGACTCTTGTATGTAAGAACTTGCGACATCCATTGAAGTTCATTCCCCATATAAAAACCTTGTGGTCTAAGTTCCGTGTAATAGTGATTCATAGTGGCTGCTCGTTCTTTCGGACCGCCTGGCAATTTCCCAAGCATGACTGCATACGGCACATCATCAGGCTGCGTCAGGAATGGGTGATGTGATTTCATCGCATCATATAAGTGTTTTGCTTGTTCGGCATGTAGTCCTTGTAGAGTTGCATCATCGCTCATCAAAAGCGCTGCTAAATAACTGTATACATTGTTTTTGAACCCTGCTGATTTTAATTTAACTTGCTTCGTCAATAAGTTATCAATTGAAATGGCTGGATCTTCATCTTCCTTCGCCAAAAATGCAACCATCATGTAGTGAATGTGTGAGCGGAGTGGAGATGTCCAACCCGTTTTTTGTTTGATTGCGTCCGAGGTTGCCAAGAAGCGTTTGCCGTCAAACGTTTTACCTGTCGTGACATAGTAATTTGCTATCGATAACGTAATTCGTTTATCGGTAGTCCATCCAACTGCGTTCTTTACTTGTTCAAATGTTGTTTGCAAATCTTGTTTCACTTTATCCATCGTCATATCATCCACTCCCTTTACCAACATTTACGAAGAATGATGATTAAAAGTTTCATTCATCCACATTCTCAATTCTTGTTCATATGGAACTTTCTTTTGACGCAAGTTCTCTTCAAGTTCGATTAACTTGTCTGATTGCCATTGCTCCAAGTGATCATGGTCCCAGGATTTCTGAAATAACAGATACAAAAATACTTCCCTTATTTGTAGGAACAGTGTGAGTTGGGTTAAATCGGCTTCAGTGAGTGACCGACTACTTGTATATCCTTTCAGAAAATGCTTCAAAAATTCTTGTTGGAACGTGGTCCATTCTGGATGATACGAGCTTCCCGTCCACAGAGCATGATAAATAGAAGTCGATAAATCTTGGACGAACCAATTGTAAGCACAATCATCGAAATCAAAAATAATGAGTTGTTGAGCTTTCACGAAAAAATTCCCTTGATGCAAATCATTGTGAATCAATCCGAAGCGTTCTTTGGTTATTGGAAAAGTAGCCAATCTTGACTTGTAGTCATCGTAAATTTTCTTTAGCCAAGGTTCACTCTCTTCCAACATGGATAGCATTGGATTTATTTCTTCATCATCCATCCAAACGGGGCGATTGATTTTCTCTTCCATGTTTTCACTGATGCCATGCAATTTTGCAATTGTTTTTCCCCACTCGTAAAAGAATGCATTGTTCCACTGAGAGAGATCCGACACATCTATTTCTTTATCTTCTACATATTGAAATACCGTCAGCCAATAGCTTTCATTGTCGATTATTATTGTTGATATGCATTTGTCATTAATCGTGATTACGTCTGGCACATGTATTTGATTTCTTTTTAGTGATTCGACATATCCCAGTTCAGCATCTATCAATGCTTTTGACCTTTTAAGAATTGGTGTCAAACGGGCAATATAAGGTCGATTATTCATCTGAAAGTGAAACACAACATTTTGGAAACCACCCGATAATCGTTTTACATTTGTAATTTCCTGATTGGTTAACTTCGATAAGCTTAATAAAATTTCATGACTATCCATACTGTTTACTTCCATTTCTTATTTAAATTTGCATAGAAAAAACGGATATTTAGAGAATTTTGGGATATACCAACTACAAAGAATTATATCGAAAGGATGATATACATGAAATCGAAAAAGACATTCACCGTGGCAAGTTTATTGCTCTCTTCTGCCCTCTTGCTTGGGGCTTGTGGAGATAAGGACGAGATTACAAAAGATGTGACCAATAACAATACGGAAAATGATATCGAGGATAATGCTCCAGGTGATAATCCAGCAGATACCGGTGAATCATTTGAATTTAGGAAGTTTGAACTGGAAGTAGACTATCCTGACCAACCAGAAGCGCTTGATGTAAATTATGAGGAAAAAAAAGACTCTACCGACGCGGAATACAAAAATATAGCAGAAGGTAGTAGTGAGGTCACTGGTAAGGAAGCCATGGCAAAATTGAAGCCTTTATTGGTAAAAATGCGATTAAAAGAAAACATGTCTGAAGAAGTAATTATTGACCAAATTGTTAGCGCTTTTGGCATTGAAGATAATTACACATTACTTGAAGCAAGTATCACGTGGCAAAATGATGAGAAAAAAGAAATTGTAGTAACAAAATAAAATTTAATTTGAGTCCTTGACCTTCGTTGAGGGCTCTTTTCATGTAGAAACCTCCAATGTAAGGTACATTACTACATACAAGAAAATATAAAATGGAGGTAAGATAATGCAAAAACAAATAAAATTAATCAATCGACCAACGGGGACACCAACTAAAGAGAATTTCGAAATTCTCACTGCACCAATTGACAGTGCGTCTGAAGGTGAAGTAGTAGTAAAAACTGTTTACATTTCAGTGGATCCATATTTACGTGGTCGGATGAATGATGCGAAATCCTATATTCCACCGTTTGAGTTGAATGAAATGATATCAAGCGGAATCATAGGACAAGTCGTTCAATCGACGTCCTCACTTTTCGAAAAAGGCGATGTCGTTCTCGGATCATTGCCATGGCAAGAATATAGTGTGGTAAAAGAAAGTGCGGTTCGTAAAATTGATCACCGTATTGCGCCTGCCTCTGCTTATTTGAGTGTGCTGGGCATGACTGGTTTGACAGCTTACTTTGGCTTATTGGATATCGGGAAACCTAAAGAAGGAGAAACGGTGGTTGTGTCAGGAGCTGCAGGTGCTGTAGGGTCCATCGTGGGACAAATTGCGAAAATTAAAGGCACGCGTGTCGTTGGAATTGCTGGTTCTGATGAGAAAGTGAAGTTTTTGGTCGAGGAACTGGGTTTTGATGCTGCAATAAATTATAAAACTCAGGATGTTGCTCAAGCGTTACGCGAAGCTTGTCCAAATGGAATTGATGTTTACTTCGAAAACGTGGGTGGGGAAATTTCAGATGCTATCTTCCCTCTTTTGAATAATTTTGCGCGTATTCCTGTATGTGGCGCAATTTCTTCTTATAATAACGAACAAGCGGACGTTGGACCTCGTGTTCAAGGATACTTAATCAAGACGAGCTCATTGATGCAAGGCTTCACTGTTGGCAATTACTCTTCTCGTTTTGGAGAAGGCGCAAAAGAATTGGCAACTTGGCTCAAAGAAGGCAAACTGAAATACGAGGAAACGATTACGGAAGGTTTCGATCATACGATTGACGCATTTCTCGATCTTTTCAAAGGAGCAAACCTTGGGAAAGCGATTGTGAAAGTATCGGAAATCGAATAACAATTTTAGCCGTTCTGGTTTATTCCAGAATGGTTTTTCTTTCTCTTTTTACGGGACGATATTTCTTACCGATTTTAAATATAATTGGTGTTCCGATGATGGTTGGCAAGAACCAGAAGATAAGCACAGGCAATTCGTTAAGAAGTGGTATTCGAGGAATGTTTACAACAAGTGTGGCTGTGAATATCCCTATGTAAGATCCCAACATCCCGCCGATATGGATACGCAGCCAGTTTTTCCATCTGATTTTTGCAGATATATAGCCAAGCAATGCAAGACCGTATGAAAATATACCGATATAAAAGAGATAGGCACTTTCTTTCCAGTGCATAATAGACATCACGACAGTAGTGATAAATACCAACACGAAAAATCCATGATAAATCTCTCCACTGATTGTATGTCTGCCTTTTCTCTTTTTAGAAATACCAGCCAGCAAACCAGTAATCAAACAAATGCATCCAGCTGCAATATGAATCATTAAAAACAGGTTGAACAAATTCAACACATCCAATTATTTACATTTTATTTCTAATTATAGTAACATACATAAAGTTCCATTTCATTCATTCAAAAAAATATTCCGATTGTTAATGTTATCTCTATTCTTATATGATTAAGTTATTAAAGATTTCGGAGGTCACCCACATGAGTGAATTTGATCTTGTACAAGAAACTACATCTTTCCAATCAGTTGAAACATTGAAACAACAATTGCAGACACTTGGCATCAAAGCAGGAGACGCCATTATGGTTCATTCATCCATCAAATCAATGGGTTGGATTGCCGGTGGAGCAAAAGCTGTCATCGACGCATTGATGGAAACTATCACGGAAAARGGGACCATTATCATGCCAGCCCAATCTGCCGAGAACTCAGAGCCTTCCTATTGGATGCTGCCGCCAGTTCCAAAAGAATGGCATGCGCCTATCCGAGAACATACTCCAGCTTACGATCCACATTTGACCCCACTACGTGGAATGGGCAAAATAGCGGAATGCTTTCATCGTCATCCTGAAACCATTCGCAGCTACCACCCTGTTCACAGCTTTATGGCCTGGGGCAAGGATGCTGAAAAATGGATGATGGAACATCCACTTGAGGATTCATTTGGAATGACTTCCCCACTCGGTTCATTTTTAAATGAACCTGTTAAAATCCTGTTAATTGGTGTCGGATATGATTCGTGCACGGCTTTGCACCTATCGGAGAATTTAATCGAAAAGAAGACTTACATGAATCAGGGTGCAGCGATGCTGGTGGACGGTGAGCGTCAGTGGATTGAGTACCAAACACTTGATGTAGACTCGGATCGTTTTCCTGACCTTGGAGAAGCATTTGAAAAAGAACATCCCGATGCCTATCATGTTGGAAAATTAGGTCAAGCCGACTGCCGCATCATTCAAATGAAACAGCTAGTTGATTTTGGTGTGGAGTGGTTAAAAGAAAATCCTGTAGAGGAAGACTAAAAAATTTTTATTAGTAAAATTCTCATTTTTGTTCATCCTAATGGAACTAACTTGATGGAGGAACAAAATGAAAAATAAATTTTATAAATTTGCGATTGCAGCTATTCTTTGCCTAAGTGTCATAGCTCCTATCGCCACTTTTGCAACTAATTACACGTCTACCCAGAATGAAAAAGAAACCAATCTTGAAACAAAAATACTGCAGTCTCTTGATGCAGATAACATGTATAACAATATTAAATTTTTATCCAAAACGCCTAGGGTAGCTGGGACCCAGCAAGAAGATGCTGCAGTTGCTTATATCAAAAAGCAATTCGAATCTTACGGGTATAAAACCGAAGTTCAAGCATTCACTTTCAATGACTATACAGCCCCTAATTCCATCGGGTTGGATGTCGAGCGATTTTCGAAAAAATTGGATCCACAGGCTTTAGAATATTCGGTTAGTGGAAAAGCTACCGCGGAAGTTATCTTCGCAGGACTTGGTCAGAAAAACGACATCGCACAATTGGACCTTACTGGAAAAATCGTACTCCTTCAACGCGGCGTCATCAGCTTCAAGGAGAAAATGTTGAATGTGGCTGCGAAAGGTGCTGCCGGGGTCATATTTTACAACAATGCACCAGGTACCATCATGGGAAGTTTAGGTGAACCAAATAAGGCTTATGTTCCGTCTGTGCTGTTGACCCAGACAGAAGGAGAAGCGATATTGATTCATCTCAACAAAAACCCGCGTGCTGTTGTCTCATTGAACATTGAAGGTGCTAAATCCGCTCAAAATACATCACACAATGTCATTGCAACTAAAAATCCCAACGTTTCCAACAAAGCCTCTCATGATATATTGGTCATCGGTGCTCATCACGATTCAGTTGCAGGTGCGCCGGGTGCTAATGACGATGCATCAGGAACTGCCATGACG
>NZ_JBFUIO010000009.1:0-74841 GCF_056401835.1 Paenisporosarcina sp. P4_D4
AGCTAAAACGGCAGAAAATAATTAATCGTATGGAAAGAGGTTGAGAAATCTTGGAAGAACAGCAATTTGTCTATGACAATATGTACCCAGTTGCGCGTTTCCTTTATGAAATCCTTCCCAACTACGATGTGGCAGGGTACGCTTTGTACCTTGTCATCTTCTTGCTATCCGCGGTAGTATACAAATTAGGATTTGCCAAAAAATTAAGAGTTGGTCAAAACATCGTGATTTACTTATTCTTGTTAATCGGATGTATCATGCTTACTTTTTTAGCTTTCTTCCTGCCAATAGTAGAAGGATTAGTTATCGCCGCAATGATATTAATTTTGTATAAAATTCGTTTGCATAATGAAAAAAAGAGAAGCGCTAGCGCAAGCTAGTGCTTCTCTTTTTTTTTTTTTTTATATAACATGGGAAGTATCCAAACATAAAACAAATGTCCGAGAGTCCAATACGCAAAAGCATGCCAATCATCCCATTCAGGGACGTCTTTAATAGCAAGTTCACTTAGCAGAAAATATAAGCCAAAGGTCGGTAAACAAAGGGAAAAACTGAGTAACCATAGTTTTGGAAGACTATCTTCTACATGCAACCGATCCGCAAGTCCAACAAAGACAAACGTGATGACAATAGAGATGAGTACATGAAACAAGAACTCAATCGTTTCAGGCAAATGTACTTCACCGATAAATGGAATGAAGTCAACATTCAGTAATAAAGTATAGACTTTTATATTCGTTACAGATTGAATGAACTTCATTAAAAGTCCCAATAATATCCCGCTAAATATGCCAATGTAAAGAGAATTGACAAAACGGGGGAAGGTGAACATTAGAAATCTTCTTCAATTCTGCGTGAGCTTTTATAAAAAACAAAGTCACCAGTTGCCAATCTAGCTTGCGTTTTTTCTTCAATACGCTCGTGGCAGGGATCACACATATACGTATGAATTGGTCGATTGCGCAATTTTTTTGCTTGTGGTGAATCATCAGGCAATTGGTTGATGGTATCACAAATGACACATTTTACACGCATCGAAACGACCTCCTAATCTACTCGTACTGCTTGAACATGCTTGATGGGATTTTCCAAGTTGGATCCATCTGCAAGAAGGACATAAACAGGGCCATCCTCATTTAAAGGTTTGCCATCCTGGCTATACTTGAAAATCAGTGAATCTGCTTGTTCTAAGGTGAAAGAATGTTCTTCACCACTCTCAGTTTCAATAATTACTGATTTTGCGTTTTTATTTACTTCAGCATTTTTTAGAAAATGTTTTAAGTAAATACCAAAAGTTCCTGTCAGGATTTTTGTCTTCTCGTATTTCTTCTCGGTTTTCAACGTTGGAGGATAGGTTGCACCTTCCATGATTTCACGTGACCAATGAGCTGACATTTTTTTGGTGTATTCATCCAACTCGTTTTTTTCGAGTTGCTGTTCCGTGAAAAACGTTTTTAAGTCAATGCGTCGATCATCAAAAATCCATACACCTGGGTCTAAAGTTATTTTAAATTTCACATTCCCTTTAATAGGTATTATCGTTTCCATTCTATTGGTGCCTCCTTGCAAGCTGCGTTTCTTCTACTAGTATAACGCTTAGCCTATAGGTAAAAAAGAATTAAGTTCGGAAAGATTCACTGTGGAAGCGATACTTGCATTTTTGTCACTAGAAAGATACACTTTATTAAGACTATATTAGGTGATGGGGGCGTCCTCATGGATACTAAATCTCAGCAATCGTACCAGCAGAAAGCTATGGATTTATTAAAAGCTGATGCAGAAAAAATAGCAAAATTAATTAAGGTTCAAATGGACCATTTGACGATGCCGCAATGCCCACTTTACGAAGAAGTCTTGGATACCCAAATGTATGGTTTATCTAAAGAAATTGATTTCGCTGTAAAATTAGGGCTTATTGAGCGTGAAGAAGGAAAGTTGCTTCTTTCGACACTTGAAAAAGAATTATCTGTATTGCACGATGCTTATACAGAGAAATAGGTAAAAAACTCAAACTCAACATGTGTTTGAGTTTTTTTGCTAGAAAAAAAGAAAAAGAGGTTTCAAAATGATCCCATACATCAAGCGATATGCCAAAAACTTCGATTATTCATTATTTATTACATATATGTTTTTATGTCTTTTCGGTCTCGTAATGATATATAGCGCGAGCATGGTTTGGTCCGTCAATCGATACGGTTTCGAGYCGGACCACTTTTACAAAAAACAAATACTAAACTTAGTTTTATCGGTCCCAGCATTTTTAGTAGGGGCTTTATTTCCATACAAGCATTACCGCAAGAAGCCGATGATGATTGCCATGCTGGTTGTAATGTTCACCTTATTGGTGGCGGTTCATTTTGTCGGCTATGCTGCCGGTGGTTCTAAGAGCTGGATTGATCTTGGATTTGGGAACATTCAGCCTTCCGAGTTTGCAAAAATAATTATGGTGCTATATTTTGCCGGTGTATTTGCAAATAAAGCGAGAAAAGGTCCCATAGATAGTTTTAACCAATCTATTGCCCCGCCAGTGACAGTACTTGTTATGGCCGTTGCCTTGGTATTGAGTGAAGTAGATATGGGTTCAGCTATGATTATCTTTTTTACGGCAATTTCTGTCATGGCCGCAAGTGGTATTCGAATCCGGACATTTGTGAAAATTAGTGGCATAATCGTTGGCGCACTTGCTTTGATTACACCAGTTTTGTATTTAGCCCGTGATAAGTTTATTACTGAACGTCGACTTGGACGTATTGAGGCTTTCCTGAATCCTTTTGAATATGAACAAGGCTTTGGATACCAAGTAGTAAATGGTTATTTGGCCATCGGTGCAGGGGGGCTGAAAGGACTCGGACTTGGACAGTCGGTACAGAAACTGGGCTATTTACCGGAGCCCCAGACAGACTTCATCATGGCCATCATTGCAGAGGAACTTGGATTAGTTGGCGTGTTAATTGTTATCGGTGGTCTTGGGTTTATTGTATTGCGTGCATTGGTTATTGCTTTAAGAGCAGAGGATCCGCACGCGCGTATGATTGCCGCAGGTTTTGCGAGTATCATAGGATTCCAGACTTTTATCAATTTAGGTGGCTTGCTTGGTCTCATTCCATTAACAGGCGTGCCATTACCATTTATAAGTTATGGCGGAACTTCTGTTATTTTGTTATCGTTAGCTATGGGCATTCTGTTAAATGTGTCTATGTTTGTCAAATACGAAAAAACGCGAAGCTAAGGAGTGTCGTCTCATTATGAAAACGATTCAGAAGATATTAGTAGCTAACCGCGGAGAAATTGCCATTCGCATTTTCCGTGCTTGTACCGAATTAAACTTGCGTACCGTATCGATTTATTCAAGAGAAGATAGTGTTTCTTTTCATCGATACAAAGCAGACGAATCGTATTTAGTAGGAGATGGAAAGAAACCAATCGATGCCTATCTGGACATCGAAGGCATTTTACAGATTGCAAAAACAAGTGGAGCAGATGCGATTCATCCTGGATATGGATTTTTATCTGAGAACGTGGAATTTGCGAGACGTTGTGAAGAAGAAGGGATTATTTTTATCGGTCCTACTTCAGCTCATTTGGACATGTTTGGCGACAAAGTCAAAGCACGAGAACAAGCTGTTCTTGCTGGCATCCCAGTAATACCAGGAAGTGACGGACCTGTTCAATCCGTTCAGGAAGTAAAAGATTTCGGTGAAGCAAATGGCTATCCTTTAATGATCAAAGCATCCTTAGGTGGCGGCGGTCGAGGTATGCGTGTTGTTCCCACTGCAAAAGACTTGGAGTCGGCTTACGAACGCGCAAAATCAGAAGCAAAAGCCGCGTTTGGGTCGGATGAAGTCTATGTAGAGAAATTTGTTGATAAACCGAAACACATAGAAGTTCAAATTCTTGGGGATAAGCATGGCAATTTGGTTCACTTGTATGAACGTGATTGTTCGATTCAGCGAAGACATCAAAAAGTAGTGGAAATCGCCCCATCCAATTCCATAACAAAAGAATTGCGCGACCGCATTTGTGATGCCGCGGTTCAATTAATGAATAATGTTCAGTACATAAATGCAGGCACAGTTGAATTTTTAGTTGCAGGTGATGAGTTTTACTTCATCGAAGTGAATCCGAGAATTCAAGTAGAACATACGATTACCGAAATGATTACCGGTATCGATATCGTTCATACCCAAATTCACATAGCAGATGGATCAGCTTTATATGAAGAAGAAATTGGCATGCCGTTGCAACAAGACATTCCACTTTTCGGATTCGCTATTCAATCCCGTGTGACAACCGAAGATCCTTTAAATCAGTTTATGCCCGACACCGGGAAATTGATGGTATACCGATCTGGTGGTGGATTTGGGGTGCGTCTCGATGCAGGGAATGGTTACCAAGGGGCTGTGATTTCTCCATATTATGACTCGCTACTTGTCAAAGTATCGACATGGGGAAAAACGTTTAAAGAAGCAGCCGCTAAAATGGATCGAAACTTACAGGAATTCCGTATCAGAGGTATAAAAACGAATATTCCTTTTTTAGAAAATGTAGTAAAACATAAAAACTTCTTAACAGGAAATTTCAATACCAGCTTTATTGATTCCACACCGGAATTGTTCCTCTTCGCAACCCGAAAAGATAGAGGGACAAAGCTACTGAATTATATCGGTAATGTGACAGTGAATGGTTTCCCCGGTATCGAAAAAGCATCAAAACCTGTGTTTGGCTTGCCAAGAAAACCACAAATAGATTTGCTTGTTCCGCCTACTGCGGGTACTAAACAAATTCTTAATGAACGTGGAGCAGAGGGACTAGTCAAGTGGATACATGAACAAAAAGATGTTTTGGTGACAGACACTACGTTCCGTGATGCACACCAATCATTGCTTGCAACACGCGTCCGTTCTCATGATATGTATGAAATTGCAGAGCAGTCGGCAAGAGCCATGCATGATGCGTTTTCTTTTGAAATGTGGGGTGGTGCCACATTTGACGTTGCATATCGATTCCTTAAGGAAAATCCATGGGATCGACTCATTAAAATGCGTGAAATGATTCCAAATGTGTTGTTGCAGATGCTGATTCGTGGGGCAAATGCTGTGGGTTATAAAAACTACCCTGACAATGTTATCCGTGAATTTGTACAGACATCAGCAGAAGCTGGAATCGATGTTTTCCGCGTATTTGATAGTTTAAACTGGATCAAAGGGATGGAAGTGGCCATTGATGCAGCTCGACAATCAGGCAAAATAGCGGAGGCGGCAATTTGTTATACGGGTGATATTTTAGATGACAGTCGTGACAAATATACGGTCGCTTATTACAAAGAAATGGCAAAAGAATTGGAAGCAGCAGGTGCACATATTTTAGCCATTAAAGATATGGCTGGTTTACTGAAACCCGAAGCGGCATACCGATTAATTTCAGAATTAAAAGACACAGTTTCACTTCCGATTCATTTGCATACACATGATACAAGTGGCAACGGAATTTATTTGTACGGTAGAGCAATTGATGCTGGCGTAGACATCGTTGACACAGCGTTAGGAACGATGGCAGGACTAACATCCCAACCGAGCACAAATACGCTTGCGTATGCATTAAAAGGCAGTACGCGCGAAGTGCGAACTGATATTAAAGCTTTGGAGAAACTTTCTCACTACTGGGAAGATGTACGCAAATACTACCAGGATTTCGAGTCTGGCATGATGAGTCCACATTCTGAAATTTATGTCCATGAAATGCCGGGTGGTCAGTATTCCAATTTGCAACAACAAGCGAAAGCAGTTGGCTTGKGTGAGCGTTTTGAAGAAGTAAAAGATATGTATTCAACCGTTAACTTAATGTTTGGTGATGTTGTCAAAGTTACGCCTTCATCAAAAGTTGTCGGTGATATGGCGCTCTTCATGGTTCAAAATGATTTAACGGAAGAAACGGTACTTACCCGAGGACAAACAATTGATTTCCCTGATTCAGTAATCGAGTTCTTCCAAGGATATATTGGGCAGCCTTACGGCGGGTTCCCGAAAGAACTGCAACAGGTAATCTTAAAAGGACGCGAAGCTATTACGGTGCGCCCAGGTGAATTGTTGGAACCAGTCAATTTCGATAAGCTGAAAGAAGAGCTTTTCCATAAATTGAGTCGTCCGGTTACAAGTCATGAAGTACTGGCATATGCGTTGTATCCAAAAGTGTTCGATGAATACTCGGATATTGTGAAGAAATTTGGGGATGTTTCCGTATTAGATACTCCAACCTTCTTGTACGGTATGCGCTTAGGTGAAGAAATCCAAGTGGAAATTGAGAAAGGTAAAACGTTACTCGTAAAATTAGTATCGATTAGCCAACCTCAATCGGACGGTAATCGCGTCCTTTATTTCGAATTGAATGGACAGCCAAGGGAAGTAATCATCCAGGACTTGACGATTGAATCGGATATTACACAAAAACCGATAGCGGACGTCGGTAACCCTGATCATATTGGTGCTACGATGCCAGGAACTGTATTAAAAGTAGTAATAGATAAGGGTAGTCGAGTAAAGCGTGGAGATCATTTGCTTATTACTGAAGCGATGAAAATGGAAACAACTGTCCAGTCTCCGTATGACGGTGTTGTGAAAGAAATTCATGTCACTACCGGCTCTTCTATTACAACGGGAGATTTGTTGATTGAAATGGAAAAAGAGTAGATTAAACACGATACTGTTGATTATCGTACATTTGCCCTAGCATTGATAAAAATCAACATTAAAAGGGTATCAGCTGAAACCGTTAACGGTTTCAGCTGATGCCTTTTCTTATATCCATCTGTACTAATTCCATTTCTATCGAAAAAAGCAGTTCCGCATGTACGCGGAACTGCTTTTAAAGTGATGTTTTTTTAGAACGGCTACGAGATAGGAGCAAAATCATATAACATAGCAATCCAAATAGTAGTGTGATGAGTAGAGAATGTAGTAAAGCGAAGAATAAGTTCAGCCTTGTCAACACTACTAGCATACCTGATATGACTTGAAGTGAGACGATAACAAACGCAATAATCCACCCATAAGATAAAACTCGTTGGTCTCTATAATTCTTGAATGCATGCCATGCTATGAAACCAATCCAGAGGAAAATTAGTCCGGCCGCTGTACGATGTCCCATTTGCACCCATTCATAAAGGTTGGCTGGTAAAGAGAAATCTCCGTTACGACACATTGGCCAATCCGCACAGATTAAGCCTGAATCTGTATGGCGAACGAGGGCACCTGTGTAAACGACTATATAGGAGTAAAGGGCAACTCCTATTGTATGCCATTTCAATTTTTTCCCAATCTGTAACTTATCCGCATCAAATTTGCGATCGACTTCAAAAATCAGAAGCGTTAACAATAAAACTGAGGCGAATGATATTAAGGAAATACCAAAATGGAGGGCTAATATAAAGTCACCTTGTCCCCATAGAACTTGAGCTGCACCAATTAGCGCTTGTAAAATCAAGAAAAACATTGCCATAAAAGCTAAAAATTTTGTTTCGCGTATATGTCCCATTGCTTTCCATGACCAAACGGATAAGATCAAGATGAGAAAACCTACCGAACCAGTTACGAGACGGTGAGAAAATTCAATTAAAACTTCAGTAGTGATTTTGTCGGGAATTAGTTCTCCATTGCATCCCGGCCAGTGTCTGCCGCAACCCATTCCACTTTCTGTTTTCGTAACAAGTGCTCCACCAAGAATTATGAGCAACATGCCGATTGTAGAAGCAACAGCAAACCACTTTAAGTATTTACTTTGTTGCATGAATGACACCTACTTTGTCTATACTGATCGCGAAAATGCGATACCTGCATGTTTGATAATAGCTAAGAATATGACAAAAAACAATGTTTAACAGAGAAACAACAACAGTAAGGATACCCAATTCACAAATTGTTCATAAAATATTCTCTTTCCATTCACAAAACTTTTTAGAAAATGCTTTACTATAGATATGTTGTGTCAAATTGAMAGGAAACCGCTATGGCTTTTTATCGAATTTGAACTTAAATATAGAATTAGCATAAGTTTTTCGATATAGTAAGTGTAGCGGAATATGCTTACAACTTTGAAAGGGGGAGTTATCATGTCAAACGGTCGCGCGATCAATGCAAGAACTGATGCGGATCTTGAAACAACATCATTTGTTAAAGACTTTCTTGCATTGATTAAGATTGGAATTGTAAACTCAAACCTTGTGACTACGTTTACGGGATTATGGTTGGCATTTCAATTTTCAAACCGTCACTTCTTAGATGAGATGGACCTCATGTTTTATACTCTTGTCGGTGCAGCGTTGATTATTGCCGGTTCAGCCGCAATGAACAACTACATCGATCAGGATATAGATCCAATTATGGCGAGAACAAAATCCAGACCGACTGTGACGGGACGATTCAAACCAACTGCCGTATTGTCCGTTGCTCTGTCCTTCATGGTTGTCGGTGAGATTTTGTTATTTATGGCATCGTTTTCAGCTGGTATATGGGGACTTGCTGGTATTATCAGTTACGTTGTCCTTTATACCATGTGGTCAAAAAGAAGGCATGTGAGCAATACAATCGTTGGGAGTATATCAGGGGCTATTCCTCCAGTAATCGGATGGGCAGCAGTTGAACCTACACTTGGATGGGGTGCACTTGCATTATTCCTCATCATGTTCGCATGGCAGCCTCCACACTTTTATGCACTTGCTATGAAACGAACGGAAGAATACCGGGCGGCAGGCATTCCGATGTTGCCGGTTATTAAAGGATTTGCACATACGAAGCGCTCCATGCTTCTGTGGATTTTAGTTCTTTTCCCACTTCCATTCTTACTCATGGAACTAGGAACATGGTTCCTCGTACTCGCTACTGTGCTTAATATTGGATGGCTCGTACTTGCACTAAGAGGCTTTAAAGCGGAAGATGATTTAAAATGGGCAAAAGGCATGTTTATCTATTCCTTAAATTACATGACCATCATTTTTGTCTCGATGATTATTTTCTCGATTTTCAGCTAACTTTTGGGATTCTTTCTTTGAATTTAGAATTCATATAGAATGGAACCACAGTCCGATTTACAAATGAATACAACTACGAAAGAGGGGTTTGATTAAGCTATGATGAAAGGGCTCAAAAAGTGGCGTCTCTTTTCACTGCTGACAGCTCTAATGGTCTTTTTGTCTGGATGCGGTGAAGAACATTTATCTACACTTACTCCAGCGGGACAAGTCGGTAGAGATCAATTGGATTTAATGTTGCTTTCAACAGGAATCATGGTACTTGTTATTGTTGTAGTAATGATTGTTTACATTCTTGCAATCGTCAAGTTCCGTCGTTCTAAAGTGGGCGAACATGTAATTCCTAAGCAAGTAGAAGGAAGTCACAAATTAGAACTTATCTGGACTATCGTTCCGATTATTTTACTATTGATTTTGACAGTTCCTACTGTAGTCTCTACATATAAATTGGCGGATGTCAGTGGTATGGATACAGTCGATGCAAAAGGCAATAAGACAGCAGTAACGGTTAACGTTAAAGCAAATCTTTACTGGTGGGAATTTGAGTATCCGGATTTAGGAATCGTTACAGCTCAAGAATTAGTAGTACCGACGCAAGAGAAAGTTTACTTTAACCTTAAAGCAGCAGATGTAAAACACTCATTCTGGATTCCTGCAGCGGGCGGTAAAATGGATACAAACGTTGAAAACCTAAACACATTCTATTTAACATTCGACAATCCTTCAGATAGTCTTGAAGATGGTGTGTTTTATGGTAAATGTGCGGAACTTTGTGGTCCTTCACATGCCCTTATGGACTTCAAAGTAAGATCTTTAGATCGTGATGATTTCAATGCTTGGGTAGCAGACATGAAAGCATCAAAAGCAGAAGAAACGCCAGAAGGTGACGTTGCTCAGCAAGGTCAGGAAATCTTCAACACTAGCTGTATTGCTTGTCATGCTGTATCAGGTGCAGGCACAACTGGTGGTGTAGGTCCTAACTTAGCAACTTTTGGAGATCGCAACCGAGTAGCTGGTTTCATGGAACAAACTGATGAAAACGTTAAGGCATGGATTAATGATCCTGAAGAGCATAAACCAGGTAACTTGATGCCTCAACCTGAAGATTTACCTAATAGAAATGGTAAAGAATTAACAGATCAAGAGCTCACAGCTCTGACAGAATACTTAATGGGACTATCTGTAGAAGATTAATCTTCTACAGAATGACAAGAAGGAGGTTAAAGTTGTGAGTTCAATCGCACAGAAAAAAGGCTTTGGTGCCACTCTTTGGGACTATTTAACAACAGTCGATCATAAGAAAATTGCCATCCTTTACCTCATTACCGGTGGATTCTTCTTTATCGTCGGCGGTATCGAGGCTATGCTTATACGTATACAACTAGCACAACCTGACAATGATTTTGTGAGTGCTGGTCTTTTCAATCAAATTATCACGATGCATGGTACAACCATGATCTTCCTGGCTGCCATGCCATTGTTATTAGGCTTTATGAATGCCGTTATGCCACTTCAAATCGGTGCGCGTGACGTTGCTTTCCCATTCTTAAACTCTTTAGGTTTCTGGTTATTCTTCTTCGGAGGAGTATTCCTTAACTTATCTTGGTTCTTGGGAGGAGCACCTGATGCAGGATGGACTTCATATGCATCGCTTTCATTAGCTTCACCGGGTCATGGGATTGACTTTTATGCTTTAGGTCTATTCATTTCCGGTTTTGGTACATTAATCGGAGGTATTAACTTCCTAGTTACAATTATCAACATGCGTGCACCAGGTATGACTTACATGCGTATGCCATTGTTCACTTGGACAACTTTTGTTGCATCAGCATTAATTCTATTCGCTTTCCCACCATTGACGATTGGGATCATTTTCATGATCGTTGACCGTATGTTCGGAGGAAACTTCTTTGATCATACAATGGGTGGTAATACTATTATTTGGGAGCATTTATTCTGGATCTTCGGACATCCTGAAGTATATATCTTGATTTTACCTGCTTTCGGTATCTTCTCAGAAATATTCCCTACGTTCTCACGTAAACGTTTGTTTGGTTATTCAGCTATGGTCTTCGCAACTGTATTAATCGGTTTCTTAGGATTCATGGTTTGGGCACATCATATGTTTACAGTAGGTATGGGACCAACTGCTAACGCAATCTTTGCTGTTGCGACAATGGCAATCGCGGTTCCTACCGGAGTAAAAATCTTTAACTGGTTGCTTACAATGTGGGGCGGAAGTATCATCTTTACAACACCTATGCTTTACGCGATTGGGTTTATCCCATCTTTCGTTGCTGGTGGTGTAACGGGGATCATGCAAGCTGCTGCACCTCTTGATTATCAATTGCACGATTCATACTTTATTGTTGCTCATTTCCACTATGTTATTGTTGGTGGGGTAGTACTTGGATTATTAGCTGGTTTACATTTCTACTGGCCATTAATGTTCAACACGATGTTAAATGAAACACTTGGAAAAGTAACTTTCTGGTTATTCTTCATTGGTTTCCACTTAACGTTCTTTATCCAACATTTCCTAGGTTTACTTGGGATGCCACGTCGTGTGTTCACGTATGGTGCAAACCAAGGATGGGACACTTACAATCTCATCAGTTCATTAGGTGCTATTTTCATGGCAGCCGGAGTTATTGTTCTAGTGGTGAACATCATCATGACGATCGTGAAAAACGAAAAAGTTGGTCGTGATCCATGGGGTGATGGTCGTACTTTAGAATGGGCTGTTCCACAACCTGTACCTTTCTACAACTTTAAACAAACACCACTTGTTCGTGGTCTGGATACATTCTGGATTGAAAAACAAGAAGGAAATAAAGAAGGAATGACTTACGCAGAGCCAGTAGGCGATATCCATATGCCTAACAATTCATTTATTCCTGTTGTTATTTCATTTGGTCTATTCGTAGGAGCATTTGGTGCTTTATACAATGGAGAAAAATCTTGGGCAGTGCCTGTGATGTTCTTGGGATTAGCTATCACATTCGGTTCAATGATCGTTCGTTCATTGAAAGATGACCATGGATATCATGTTCATAAAGAAGATTTATTGAATGAAAAAGGGGGTAAACACTAATGGACTTAAATACTAAGTACACCCCACAATCTTGGCCGGATCATCCGGAAAATTCCACTTTGGAAGGTAAAAATAAATTTGTTGGATTTTGGCTTTTCCTTGGTGGAGAAACTGTAACATTCGCTAGTTTGTTTGCTACTTACTTGGCTTTGAAAAACAAAGGTCCAAGTGGAATGGAATTCACGACACAAGGTTTGTTTGAATTGCCTTTAGTATTCATCATGACAATGTTACTTTTGACTTCATCTTTAACAAGTGTTTATGCGATGTATCACATGAAAAACTATAACTTCAAAGCAATGCAAGCTTGGTTAATGGTAACAGTATTACTGGGTGCTGCATTCCTATGTTTTGAAATTTATGAGTTTTCACATTATGTACATGAAGGATTTACTTACGGTCAAAGTGCTTTCAGTTCATCTTTCTTTACACTAGTTGGAACACACGGAGCTCACGTTTTGGTTGGACTAGTATGGATTACCCTTCTTATGGTTCGAAATTCGAAGCGTGGCTTGAATCTTTATAACGCGCCTAAATTCTATTTAGCTTCTCTTTATTGGCACTTTATTGACGTAGTGTGGGTATTTATCTTCACGGTAGTATACTTGATGGGAGTGATGGGTTAAGATGGCACACGATGTACACAATCATGTAAAATCTCAAACCGAATATGAGTATAAACGTCGACGTTCTGCAAATGAGATGCGTGGACAATTGACAACGTTTGCGATTATGATTTTCTTAACTTTGATCGCATTCACGGCAGTCTATGCTGATTTCTCTCCAAATTTAGTTGCGCCAATCATTTTGTTATTGGCAGCGATTCAGGTTGTTTTACAATTGTATTACTTCATGCATATGAGCCATAAAGGTCATGAAACTGCATCCATGTTTTTATACAGTGGGGTAATTGTAGGTTTCATTACCGTATTGACATTTGTTACAATTATTTGGTGGAATTAACGATCGAAGCGAGCAAGGAAAGTTTTGTTTTTCCTTGCTTGCTTTTTTTTATGGCAATTTTTTGTCGGAGATTCCCTTAATATGAGTGAGATTAACGAACAAGTGGTTTTTATACTTGTCAGTATCATGTTGAGCGGTGTAGCAAGCACAAAAGGACGATAAACAAAATCAAAATTTATTTAAGCCTATTTATAAGTAGAAATACGAAGATAGATTTCGAAGTGAACCGAATTCTACTCTATTTCAGTCTATTTAATCGCATTGTTCATAGTTCGTTCATTGATGTTATGGCAGATGGGATTTATAATGGGGGTACTGAAGAAAAAAGGAGCGAGTAACGATGCCTTTAAGTATATTTGGATTTCAAGCGTTATGGAGTCCGTTTTTCCTATTATTGACGCTAGTAGTTATAGGGCTTTATTTTTATATAACTTCAAAAAAACAGCATTGGTTTGAAGAGACTCAACCTGTAACTAAAAAAGAAATTACAGCTTTTGTCAGTGCCATGCTTTTGCTTTACGCAGTGAAAGGATCACCTATCGATTTAATGAGTCATATTTTATTTTCGATGCACATGACGCAAATGGCTTTATTGTTAATGTTAGTTCCGCCATTGCTAATCGTTGGAATTCCAACATGGGTATGGCGTAAAATCATCAACAATCGATTTATTAAACCCATCTTCAGATTCCTTACCAAACCTTTGTTGGCTTTAATCGTGTTCAGTGGCTTGTTCTCTATATATCATATCCCACTTATTTTGGATAATATTAAACAAAACGAGCTTTACCATTCTGTATTCAATCTCTTTTTGTTCATATCTGCCGTACTTCTTTGGTGRCCAATCATGAATAAATTAAAAGGTGAACACCAAGTACACGGATTAAGTAAAATTGGTTATATTATTGGGAGCGCCATTTTGATTACGCCTGCCTGTGCACTGATTATCTTTGCAAGTCAGCCAATGTATGCGACTTATTCAAATGGTGACGCTTGGTTAAAAGCTATGGAACTCTGTGTGCCTACATCTACATTGTCCGGATTAACTTTGTCCGGTCCAGAACTGTTTACGAATATGCCAGTAATGGAAGACCAGCAATTAGGTGGTGTCATTATGAAAATTATTCAAGAAATCATTTATGGAGTTGTATTGGCTATCGTGTTCTTCCAATGGTATCGTTCAGAACAAGATAATGCAGAAGAGATTACCCAAAAGGCATTACAAGATCGACAAGCTTATGCAGCAAACAAATAATCAACCTTCATAAATTGGTGAGTGTTAGGAGAAAAAGAGATGAATCCACTTGTATTGCCGACTATCAGTACGTTTTTTATTGCGTTAAGCGCCGTCCTTGTTGCGATTGGTTGGGCTTTAATTAAACAAAGAAAAATTGAAGCACATAAGAAAACCATGTTTGCAGCTGCAATTGCAGCACTGACATTCTTTATTATTTATGTTTCACGAACGTTGTTTATCGGAAACACAGCTTTTGGCGGACCCGATGAATATAAAATCTTTTATACTACTTTTTTAGTCTTTCATATTATATTGGCTACGACAGGTGCGGTATTTGGTCTCTTTACCATTTGGTCTGGCTATAAAGACAATTTGAAAAGACACCGTAAACTAGGTCCAATTACAAGTATCATTTGGTTTTTCACTGCCATTACAGGCGTAATGGTCTACTTATTGCTTTATATCATCTATGAAGGTGGAGAAACCACTTCTGTTTTTAAAGCGATATTAGGATTTTAATTAAAGACCCAGTTAAACAATGTCTTTAATTTAAAGGGAGCGATTCCCTCTAATTTTTATCAAAATCAAAGATAATAAAAAATGCCAATCACCTTGTTATTGAGGTAATTGGCATTTTTTATAGTTTGAAATTGGTTTTGATAATACCGGCTTCTTTTGCTGTAGTGAAAATGATGACGACAAATGGACCGATGATTAATCCGAGGAAACCGAAAATTTGTAATCCGATAAACATGGCAATTAATGTGGCAAGAGGTGATAAACCAATCTGAGAGCCCATTAATTTGGGTTCTACAGCACGGCGAATGACCAGCAACACTAACGCCAGAATGGCAAGTTTTGTTCCCATGGCAATGTCCCCAATGACAAATTGGTACAATGACCATGGTCCGACAATGGCAATCGAACCTAGTATAGGAATAATATCGATGATCCAAATAACTATAGACATTATAATTGCATATTTTGGGGCAATGAATAATAATCCAATAAAGCTTCCTACTAAAATAAATAAACTGGCAAGCAATTGGGCTTTCATAAAACCAAAAATGACAGAATTTAATCGGGAAGTCATAAAACGAACTTTTTCAGCAGTTGCAGGCGTCAGATGACGAAATACCATTTTCTTCAGATCTGTTAGGTCCAACATAAACAGGAATAACGTGATAATGTAAACGATAAAACTGACTAAAAAATTTGGTATGCCTGTCAGCAGTTTGCTGATACTATTGTAGCTTACAATCCCCAAAATGGCTTTTTGCATAGTGTTTAAAAACTCATCTAGCTCATTTTTAATCGAAGTTACCACTTCAATGGGCATGCCTTGCGTAAAACTGAATAATTTGCTTTGGACATTCATCCATGACAATGACAGTGTATTAAAATAATCGGGTGCAATTTTAGTCAATTGAATAATCTGACCAACTAATTGGGTGATAGTGAAATATAAGGTAGCGGTAATGAGTAATAAAAATAATATAAAAACGGTAATAACGGCAGTCTTTCGATTCCATTTAAACTTTTCTTTACACCATTTAACAATCGGTTCAAGGAAAAAAGCAGTAATTAAAGCTAGAAGAATTGGAACTGCGAGAGGGAGTACAAAGGTTAAAAAAAGGATGAGCAATACAATCAATAAAGCTAGTATTAAAAATTTCTTGGTAATCCACTTTGGCATCAGCATCACCTCATTTTTCCATATTGTATAAGTATAGACAACATTGTCACATTTGAAAAGCAATAGAAAAAACGCCGAAGGATTATTATTCCTCGGCGTTTCCATTATGCACGAATTTCAAATGCATTGATATCTGCTTTAACAGCAGCCAATGTTTGCTGACATGATTTAACCAAATGTGCCGGGAAGACTTCTTGGTCTCCATATTCAACACCATGAGGGAAATAATGTTTACCTACAACTGGTTTCATCAAGGTAATGATTGCATCATGAGCGCCAACATCGCCATCTTTTGTGAAGCCGAAAATACGTAAATAGAATGTGCCTTCTTTAATTTCGTATTTTTTGTCATAAGTAACACGTTCGTAATCCCATTGACCTTCACGTACAAGACCGTGGTTTAACATAATATCATCTAATAATTGTAAATCAGCTGCTGTATTTTCAATACCTGTGTTTTCAAAATACATAAAATCGTCCTCCTTATACATGCTTTACCCTAAGTAACGCGTTCCATTTTATAATAGTGCAATTTTGCATCTGTTGCAATGACAACATTGTGTCAATACGCTTTACACTGATATAATAGACTCATCATTTTCCTTATGAGGAGTTGTCTTATTGAAAGTATTGGTTAGAATCTTAATTTTATTAGCTATTATCATGACTGTCATTTTTTATTCCGACCAAACTGTTCAAGAAAATGATTTATTGGAAGCGCCAGGTCCAACAGGGCAAGCTTTGCCACAGGAAAACTTATTACCCCCATCTGGGGAAGAATCAGTCCCAAGACCAGAAAAAGGACTATCTACGCTTATTGGACAACATACTAAAAAAGTGGTGGAATCATTTGGGGAACCTAACCGAATCGAGCCTTCAGCTTACGGATATGAATGGTGGGTGTACAATAGGTCACTCGATTCTTATATGATGGTAGGCGTTAACGGGGACACCATAACTCAAATATATATTGCAGGAGAAAGCCTTGATGCCTCACCCTATCAAGTTGGGCAATCCATTGATGATTTATACCGCTTTACTATAATCGAGTCGGAAATTACCGTGCAAATCGATTCGAATGTTTATACATTCACCATCAACGACCAAGATATGACGAACCGATTATTAATTAAATTCGATGGGCTTTTTGCCCAAATTTATATGGATGAAGAAGACCAAGAAGTGGAAGCCATTCGTTTTACTGATCCAAAGACACTTGTTCTCCATCAGCCTTATGAAATGACTTACAAAGGTGACTACTTAGCACCTAAAGTACCTTCAACGACATTGCAAAAATCTATTGATGCATCAAATGAACGCCAATTATTTGAATTGACGAACGTGTATCGTTCACGTCATTCCGTTAATACAGTTATTGAAGATGATGCTCTTGGACTTGTTGCAAGCAAACATAGTGAAGATATGGCGATGCAAAATTATTTTTCTCATGAGTCACCGGATTTTGGGGATTTGGAAAACCGTTTGGAAGAGTCGCTTATTGTTTATGACAGTGCAGCTGAAAACCTTGCAGCGAATTATTATGATTCAGCAGAAGTTGTAAATGGTTGGTTAAATTCTTCAGATCATAGAGAAGTTTTGCTAAAAGAAGATTTTACCCACCTGGGCGTAGGAACATTTGGCAAATATTATACGCAAAACTTTGTAAAACGCGAGATGAATGTCAGAAAAGGTCAATGAGCAGCGGAGTTTATCCATGTTCCTTCTTCTGAAGAACCGAAAGGACGAATATGCAGTGGAATTTGGTGCTTAGCCGCCATGTCCACTGCTTTTTTTTGTATCAGTGGGTGTGTCTCAGTTTCACAAAGCTGCTGAAGCTTTTCATACGAAACTTTCGGTAATTTATATACATTTTCCGAGTTTTTTGGATCACCGGACATGACACCTGGTACATCTTTATAAAATTCAACCGCCTCGGCATCGAATAAATTGGCCATCACGATTGCAGTTAAATCACTGCCACCGCGTCCAAGTGTCGTAAAGCGATGATCTGTCGTAATTCCTTGAAACCCTGGTACAATTACACATGGTACATGCTGGAGCAATTCTTTAATGACTTTTTTAGATGTTTTAATAATTGAAGCATCTCCAAAATGGTCATCCGTGTAGATACCAGCCTGTATGCCATACGCTAATTGACACGGAATCTGTTGCTTTAAACATTCTGCTGATAGAACGGAAGATGCCAGGAGCTCTCCGCAAATAGCAGCAACATCTTTTGATTCTGGTGCAATTTGAAATGCGTCCGTTATTCGAATCAGTGTATCGGTGGAATAAGGATCCCCATGACGCCCCATTGCTGAAACAACCACTAGAACCGATTTATATTTGGCTAAACCTTCTTTAATATGTTGAATACATACTGCCCGCGATGCTGCATCTCTCACCGCTATGCCTCCGAATTTTTGCACAATCATCAAACCCGCTCCTTATTAATCATGAGTGACATTTTCCCGCATGCTTACATACGATGAACGTACCTTGACTGTAATGTATTCGGTCAATTTCATTTTGTGTAGGAGGGGTACAATGACTTTGGTCATTGCCGATTTATTAAAAGACTGGCCGTGTACGTGGTTACACGGATCCTTTAATGAAATCATATGTGGGGTCAAAGAAAATTCCAAGGAAATTCAAGCCGGTGATGTCTTTGTAGTTATTAAAGGGAAAAATGCCAATGGTGCAACTTTTATAAATGAGGCAATCGAAAACGGGGCGGTCTGTATTATTGCGGAAGATCGAGAACATGAAAAAATGTGTAGAGAGGTGGCGTTTGGCATCGTGCCAAACACTAGGACCTTTCTTTCTCATGCTTGTGCCCGTGTTCATGGGAATCCATCAAAACAATTGCACGTGGTGGCGGTGACTGGAACCAATGGTAAGACAACGGTAAGCCATATGATAGGTCAAATGCTCACGAAGCTTGGCTACCAAACAGCAGTAATCGGTACATTAGGACTTTTTATAAATGGAAAAAAAGTTGATGAGAATTTTCCATCACTCACTACATGGTCTGCTTCACATCTCCATCAAACCTTTGCCCGACTGTTAAAAATGAACATTACACATGTCATAATTGAAGCTTCATCGATGGGATTAGCACAGCACCGGCTGGACCATTGTTCAATCCAACAAGGGGTATTTCTAAATCTAGGACATGATCATCTTGAAGATCATGAAGGCATTGAGTCCTATAAAAAAGCAAAATGCAAATTAATGGATATAAGCCGAAAAGTTGTTGTGAATAAAGACGATTCTTTTTGGTTGGAAAAAGGAAAAGAATGCACGAAAGAACTGAATTGGTTTGGCGAAGAATACATCCAGCTGAAAGAAATAAAGCCAGTATCAACGAATGTGACAATATTCGATGAAGGAGATTGTGATGGCTATGACGTGGAAGTTGGTTTTACAGGACTCTATAATATCTCAAATATAGCGGCTGCAATTGCGACTATACGTCAATTGGATATTCCGATGTCATCAATTATTCCGCTACTCCCCAACATTACTTTACCCCCTGGCAGATTTCAATTCATCTTAAAAAAACCTTTTCAAGTAGTCATAGATTATGCGCATACACCAGAAGCTCTGCAACATCTACTTTCTTCAGCATCAAGAATTACTGAGGGACGATTACTTGTTGTATTCGGATGCGGAGGAAATCGCGACCAAGCGAAGCGAAGTGCTATGGGAGAGATTGCAGCATTTTACTCACATAGCATGTGGGTGACATCAGATAACCCCCGATTAGAGGATCCTCTGAAAATCTGCCAGCAAATCGTTGGAAATTTGCCGGAGACTTCCAAGATCCATATCGAAGTCGATCGAGCAACTGCGATTCAACAAGCGCTTCGGTATTGCAAACCTGGAGATTTACTCTGTATAGCAGGGAAGGGTCATGAGTCCACTCAACATATTGGCGATCAAGTTATCCCTTTTTCAGACGAACAAACCGTTCTGCTAATATTATCGAC
This sequence comes from Paenisporosarcina sp. P4_D4, assembly GCF_056401835.1. NCBI lineage: Bacteria > Bacillati > Bacillota > Bacilli > Caryophanales > Caryophanaceae > Paenisporosarcina > Paenisporosarcina sp. P4_D4. Next base: position 20,005 of record NZ_JBFUIO010000009.1, read on the forward strand.
GTTACCGATGGCGGGGAACCACGAAAAATGATCCATTGCCAACCGCAAGCTTCTTGCCATTGTCGTCCGTAATTTCACCGGTAACCACCATCGTCTGGCGTCCTTTATGTGAAAAAGTAGCATGTGCATGTAAATGACCTTCCGTGGCCGTCGCCAAATAGTTAATGGATAAGTTCATGGTTACAGCGGCAAATTCTTCAGATAGTGAATGATTTGCGAGGACACCCATCGCGGTATCAAGCATAACGGCCAGAATACCACCGTGAGGGATATGAAGAGTGTTATGAATATAAGGAGTTATTGGGATGGATATCGTGCAAGAATCATCGCTTAATTTCTTCTCCATATGCAAAGTAGCGCCTAAATAAGTGGAAAGATCACCACTTTGTTTCTTCTCAAAGCCTTCCAACCATTTTGATAACGTAGAGACATCTTCGGTTGATGCATGAATTAATATGTTTTCGAGTTGATTACGTACTGATTTTTTCATGTTGTTTCTCCTAACTTTTAGCAAATGCAGGTCTTTTATTTTATGAGTCCAATCTGTTATGATTAAAATAGATTGGAGGAATGTCCGATGATGATGACATCAGAATGGGCAAACATCATGGATGAAGGAGATAGTTTAACACAGATGATTTTATCCTCCGAGCAAGTAGAACGCTTCAAAGAAGCATATTTCGCCGTTTATACAGACGAATTATTAAATAGACAGATTGCTTCTTTTTCTCGTTTAAAAGAGCAGTATGAAGATGTTCAACGCTTCGGAAAGTATCATCCGGACTATCAGCACGTGATGAAGTCTATTCGAGTACAAAAACGCGCACTTGATATGAATGAACGTGTCGCTAATTTAAGACTGGCTGAAAACGAATTGCAAGATTTGTTGGATGAAGTCAGCTTATTAATAGGAAAAACTGTATCTGAATCTGTCAAGGTCCCTGTCAGCAATCCGTTCTTCGCTTCAGCTGCCTCTTCTTGTAGTACAGGAAGCTGTGGAACTGGTGGTTCTTGTGGCTGTTCAGCTTAAATAAAAGATTGTAGCTTGGGTGCGTAACTGCTCTTGAGCCGGACATAACAAAAGGATGTGCGCGTAATGTGCACATCCTTTTTCTTATTCTTAAAGAAAGTTTTAGCTTATACACATTTTCTTATGCAATATGTTCTGCCAGTAACGCAACGGCTAAATCTGGACGATCTGTAACAATTCCTTTTGCACCTGATTGCAACAAACGCTGCATTACTTGAGGATCATTGATTGTCCAGTAGTGAACGGGAACATTCAGTTTGCTCAGGAAGTTGATAAAACCTTCTCCATCAAGTGGGAAAACACCGGATTTCACTGGAATTTGAAAGACGTCTACACGAGGATGATACAAATGTCCGAACTGACTTGTGTAGGCAGAATACGCTTTACGCACTTCGTTTTCTCCTGCACCAAGTGCCACCGAATTTTGAGCATACAGGTTGAAACGATCGATTTGCTCGTCATGGAAGCTCGTGACAACCACACGGTTTTGAGCACCAAGTTCTTCTATCAAACGCCATAATTTTGAAGGAATCAAGCTACCTTCATACGTTTCAGGAGAATCCTTCATATCGATGTTAATCAACATTTGTGGGAATGCTTCAAATAGCTCACGTAGCGTGATAGCAGTTAAGCCTTGTCCACGATATTCATATTCTTGCTGCTCATTAATAAACTGATAACCCAGATCAAAAGCCTTAAGTTCAGAAAGTGTCATATCTGCAACACGTCCTGCACCGTCAGTGGTACGATCTACATATTCGTCATGGAAAACCACGATTTCTTCATCTTTTGTCAAGCGAATATCGATTTCAAATCCATGAACTCCAAGTTCAGCTGCTTTTTTGAAAGCTATCATGGAGTTTTCTGGAGCAATCAGAGAACCTCCACGATGAGCTAAGATAATCGGATGTTCATATTGAAGTGCTTCTTTATCAGGGCGTTTTTGAGGTTTTGAGATGGCTTTAGAGCCTGCCCAGGCAGCAGCACCAGCTGCGGCGATTGCGAATGCTACTTTCGTTTTCTTTCCCATGTCTAATTCCTCCTCATGCAAACTTGCTTTCCCCATTATAAAGGAAAGTATAGCAAACTGTCAGCTTCAAGCGGTTGCGAACGTTTTCTTTCATATGGTATTCTTTTAAGTAAGAAAAGAGGGAACTCGCATGAATGAACGACAAGGATTAATTGTATATGTACATCATTTAAAACAAGCGAAGTCGCTGAGGAAATATGGACATGTTCAATATATTTCCCGAAAATTAAAGTATGTCGTAATGTATTGCGACCTCGATCAAATTGAAGCGATTTCAACGAAATTACAAAAACTCCCGTTTGTAAAAGAAGTCAGTCCTTCCTACCGTCCGTTTGTCAAAACTGAATATGAAAATTCTAAACCGGACAAAGCAAAAGAATATGACTATAAAACGGGCTTATAACTTAGCTTAAAGGCGGCAAAATGTGATGCAATCTAAACAACCCGATTAAATATTGATGGTACAAAGCGGGCTCAGCAAAATAAGATGAATGCTTAACTTCGAGACGGTGTGGGGAATAATTTCTTTCCTGCAGCGTTTTTTCAATTAGTTGGATGCGTTTGCTCGGTTTTTCTTCCGAGTATTCAATCCCTTCGCGACAGAAGTAAATCGGCGTGAATTTACTATCATCTACAGGTTTTAATATAAGAGCGATGCTCAATTTTTTGACGTCTTTCGATACGGATGTCAAAATACATACACGATGAAAACGGTGCTCGTTGGTTTTTAATAATTCAATCCATTCATAAATATCGCTATAACCTTCTCCTAGTTCAATAAAGCGTTGAATCATGAGAAAATAACACATCCTTTCAATAGCCATCTTATCATGGCTTGTAGCATGAAGCATATGAAAATAAAGTCAGAAATGGCTTTTCAATAACCGATGAATCGGACAAGGAGGAACGTCATGAGAGTAATTTCCGGAGAACAAAAAGGACTCCCATTAAAAGCGGTGCCTGGTGCGGGTACACGACCAACAACTGATAAAGTGAAAGAATCAATTTTCAATATGATCGGTCCATACTTTGAAGGAGGGCTTGCTGTGGATTTATTCGCAGGAAGTGGGGGGCTCGGTATCGAATCGCTCAGTAGGGGCATAGATACGTGCATTTTTATCGAAAAAGATCCGCGTGCTATACAAACGATTCATGAGAATCTAAAGAAATGCAAACTAGATAATCGCTCGGAAGTATACAAAGCAGATGCTACACGTGCAATTAAAGCTTTGGAGAAAAGACAAGTACGAGTGGACTTGCTGTTTTTAGATCCACCCTATCAAAAAGTTGGGTATTATGAATTGATCGAGCAGTTTGTGGAAAAAAACTTATTGACTGATGATGCAATCATTTTGTGTGAACACGAAAAAGGTGTAGATTTGCCAAATACATATGGGTCATTTACTCTAACAAGACAAGAACTTTATGGCAGTACCATAATTTCGATTTATCGACAGGAAGAAGGAGAACACCATGACTAAAATTGCAGTCGTACCAGGGAGTTTTGATCCTGTTACATTCGGTCATTTAGATATCATCAAACGAGGTGCTTCCGTATTTGACGAAATACACGTGGTCGTACTAAATAACTCCTCTAAAAAACCACTTTTTACGATTGAAGAACGTATGGCATTAATTAGTGAAGTGACAGCAACTTTGCCTAATGTCCGTGTGGATTCTTTTTCTGGCTTACTTGTCGAGTACGCTAAAAGTGTCAATGCACATGCCATTGTACGTGGATTAAGGGCGGTATCCGATTTCGAATACGAAATGCAGATTACGTCCATGAACCGTGTATTAAATGACAATATCGAAACATTTTTCATCATGACGAATAATCAATATTCATTTTTAAGTTCGAGCATTGTTAAAGAAGTGGCGAAATATGGTGGCGATATTTCTGAACTTGTACCTAAACCTGTAGAAGAAGCCTTGAAAATGAAATTTGGATTAGAATGAATCACGCAATGATTTTGCGTGATTCTTTTCATATGTCCTGTTGCAAGCACCTTTTTTCAATAAAGCTTAGATTTCAGGAGAAGCTCTTGAGCATCTGCATCCAATGCCCTTTCTTTTAAAGTATTAAATAACAACACCCAACAAATAGAAGAAAATGAATCAGTCGATATACGACATAAGGTTTTAACGAAAGTTTGGCTGATTTCGCCAACACCATGATTTGCATATGTATGCTTAAACCATTGAAAGATAGAATGATTACTGCCAGAAGAGGAAAAAAGGGTGCCATATTAAATAATTGATGTGCAACTTCGAGCCCTGCAGTCATCTCAAATAGTGAATAAATGAAAACTGTTACCTGATGAGGGATACCATTGAACACGACCCCCATTATTTCCCTGATAACTGTACTGATAGTAGTGAAGAAGACTACCGTAGTAGCTACCAAAAGCAAAATGGAGGCAGCTTGGTGAATCCCTTCGCTTAAAGGGGAAGTAACTGGCTTGGCTATGTTATCATTTTTTGAGATGCTTGGTAGTGGAATGAATAAATGAAGGAAAACTAAAAATAACAAATTGATCGTATGTAAAAGTACCATTAATAGAATACCTGTGTTGGCGGATAACAGAAATTGACTCCCAACCACGCCTACCACAAACATGGGGCTAGGCGCATGGCAAATTCCAAGTAAGTGACTTGCATGACGCTTACTGATCATGCTTGCCTGCGACAAGGTCGAAATAGTTGCCGCACCGGTAGGGAATCCACCAAACGCTCCTATCGCATATACTTTGATGCTGTTGCCAACGTGGGATTGCCATTTATTTTTTTTGTAGAGTTCATACAGTAGCCATTGAGAAACGACTAAGTAAGGTAATAAATATGGTAAAAGACGTTTAAGAAAAACCTGAAGTCCGAGCTGTGAACCTTGATGAGCTATCCCAGGCATGAAGATAAACAAAATCATGAGAAACCAACAAATGAATAAATTGGTCTTATGTAGCATGTGAAATTTCCCCGTTTCAACCGTTTTGTCAGAAGTAAAGTGAAAGTGCTACACTATGTATATGCAAAAAGAAAGCTTGTCATCATGGAGGTGAGGGTACATGCCAAAGAAAAGTACAATTGGCTTTTTCATCGTTTGTATTTTACTTATAAGCGGGACAGTTTATCCCGTCGATGCTTACATCACAAAACCCGGAGGGGCGTATCCACTTGAACCGCTTGTAGATGTAGAAAGTGGAGATGAGGATGATACTGGGTCGATGAGTTTAATGACCATCGCTTTATCGAAAGCAACGCCTCTTACTTATGCATGGGCGAAAGTGTCCGACCAACAAGAGATATTACAAACCAATCAAGTTAGAAATCCTGACGAGGATGACGAAGAATATAATGTTCGTCAACTCCATCTTATGTCGCAATCACAATTTAATGCGATAGAAGTGGCATTCAAAAAAGCCGGTAAACCTTATGAAATTACAACCAAAGGTGTCTTTGTTTTAAATGTCTTGCCGAAAGGTGCGGCTGACGGCTTACTTAGTCCTGGAGATCGAATCTTGCAAATCGATGACGTCAAGAGTGATAATCAACAAGGGATTATCGATTATTTAAAACAGAAAAAATTAGGCGATATTGTCACACTGCATATTGAACGTGACGGAGAAAAAGATTCAGTTGAAGTTGAATTGAAGCCGATTCCTACTGATGAGAGCCGAGYTGGTCTAGGAATCACTTTTACTGATGATAAAGAAATCACGACTACACCGAAAGTAAATATTAAGGCAGACGAAATCGGAGGACCATCTGCAGGACTAATGTTTACATTGGAAATTTTGAACCAGTTACTGGATGAGGATCTAACAAAAGGTTATAAAATCGCGGGAACCGGAACCATGCAGGAAAACGGTGAGGTGGGACGGATCGGTGGAATTGACTTGAAAGTCATTGCTGCCGATAAAGAAGATATCGAGATTTTCTTTGCACCTGACGATGAGTTACCAGAGGAAGTATTGAAAAATAATCCTACACTGAGATCAAATTATTTGGATGCAAAAGAATCAGCAGAAAAAATAGGCTCTACGATGAAAATCGTGCCTGTGAAAACAGTTGATGATGCACTCGCTTATTTAGATAAGCTAGAACAGAAAAAGTAATCTAGTTCCACTAATGTGAAGTTGAATAGGTTCCGACTGTCCTATAAGTCTGTACGTAGCAATACCATAACCGAACAATTAAAAACTTGGCAAAGTGACAAAGTCACTTCGCCAAGTTTTTTTCGTAGGGCTATGGTGCAGTTGGTTAAAGTCCAACGCACCCGGTTATATATTACGAATGTTTATGAAAATTAATAAACTATAATATAATCGGTGGTTTGCGATAATCCATTCCAACCGGTTGTTTGATTTTTGGTGATTGCAATCCCAATTGATATAAATCAGATGCATGAATGTCTAAATCCAATAAAGAATCTTTTGTTGCAGCAACTCGACTGACGAGTGGCAATGAAAGATTCTTTTTCTTTTCACTCAAATACTTTTGTCCATTTTGAGTCATGCCAAGAACCCGTAAATACGTAGGCTTTTGATGTTCTTTCAATGATTCCCACGTAAAGCCTGTATAAATATGAGTAAGCATTCGTTGTATGCGTGTCCACGTATAACGCTTCGATTTTACCCGGCTCATAAAATCTTCAAATGTTTCGCATTCCCTTGCCGCTTCATGAATTAGATGCTCGATACCTTCTGTTACTTCAGCATATGAAGCAAGGTTTTTTGTTGATGAACGGATAATCGTATGTCGTAGAAGGGGCCAGAACTGTTGCCAACTGCCAAATACCCCTATAGAGTCTTTCCACTTCAATAGTTGTTCCAATGAGGTGTGTGGCATGAATTTTCCCAATGCTTCAATCGAGCCATCGTCGAATAGAGCCTTACGGATACCTGTAGCGCTTGCAATGGATTGGTCTTGATCAACATTATCATGATAATTCGCCACGATTCGTTGAATGGTTACAGGCTTGATATGTGCCTGCATCTGACAGGCTGCTTCAATATAGTGATAACCGAGAATATTATTTGGTTTTGATAAGTCAACTAATGGCAAGTTTAAGTGTGTTGTGATGTCTGAATAAGCTTCGTTTAATGCTTTTGGATAACTTAATCCAAGTTGCATGTATTGTTTAATCGAATTTTGGTAAGCCTCTTGTTGTGTAGTAAGGACATCATATGAGCGTGTAAAAGGCTCAATTGTCCCTTCCTCACTTCCAAAACAAAATGCTTCGCATTCAAGGGCTTCCAGCAGTGTAATTGAACCACGTGCAAAGTCACTGGCTTGTGCAGTTGCAAAAACGTAAGGGAGCTCGATTACGATATCTACGCCAGCTTTTAGAGCCATTTCTGTCCTGGACCATTTATCCACCAGGGCAGGTTCTCCTCGTTGCAAAAAATTCCCGCTCATAACAGCAATAATAATATCTGCGGCTGTCTTCTTGCGAGATTCTTTGATATGATAGAAGTGTCCGTTATGAAACGGATTATGTTCGACGACTACACCAGTTGCTTTCAAGCTTGTGACCCCCTTATATCATTTACTCTAGATTATACGGGTCAAAAAAAGGAGTGACAAGAAATTATCTTGACATCCAATTTTCTGCATTATATAATCAACTTTGTTGTCTTGAGGTGATAAACGAATGAAATGGGCAATTCATCAACTATCTAAATATCGCCATGACGGGATGCCAATTGATGAAACGATTCAATTGGATGAAGTGATGGAACGTAACCCGGACATCCGGAAAATTTCACCCGTTCATGTAAAAGGGCACTGCACATTTGGTGCAGCGCAAATGACTTGTCATTTTCAACTGACAGGCACCCTTACCTTACCATGTGCTCGCACGTGGGAAGATGTTGAGTATCCGTTTGATATTCAAACAGATGAGATTTTCAGCTGGTCGGAAACACATAAGGAAGACGATGGAGAAATTCATTATGTAGAAGGCGATGTTGTTAATGTCGACCCTGTATTTGAAGAATTGATTCTTGTCGAAATTCCGATACAAGTGTTTAAGGAAGATGCAGAGCATCAACCGATTCCGGGCGGAAAAAGCTGGTCATACTTAACTGATGAGGAATTGTCTGCTAAAGAAGAGAATGAACATAAAAAATTGGATCCTAGACTTGCYGATTTAGCAAAGTATTTTGATCAAACAGACGAATAAACGATCTGTAAGGAGGTGCCACCAATGGCTGTACCGTTTAGAAAGACTTCTAAAACAGTAAAAAGAAAACGTCGTACGCATTTCAAATTATCTCTACCAGGAATGGTAGCTTGCCCAAACTGTGGTGAATCAAAATTGGCTCACCATGTTTGTAAATCATGCGGACAATACAAAGGGAAAGAAGTATTGAGCAAATAATTCAGTATTTGTTCTATAAGGCTACCAGAGAGACCATGGCTCTCCGGTGGCCTTTTTCTCTATTTTCAAGGAGGAGCTTACATGACATTTGCAATTAATCGAGAAGATAATATTCTACGTTTTACTATTAAACGCCCTGAAATTCGAAATGCAATCAATCATGAAGTCATAGATGGTCTTGAGAAACTAGTTTCAAATGTACATAATGATTCAACTATACAATTTGTTGTTATTACCGGTGAAGGGGATGAAGCGTTTTGTTCTGGTGGAGATTTATCCGTCTTTCACGGTCTCCAGACGGCGCAAGAAGCCTTCCCAATGCTTGATCGGATGGCTAATGTTCTTTATCGAGTTGCCACTCTTCCTGTGCCTGTCATAGCACTTGTCAATGGGCACGCTGTAGGAGGTGGTTGCGAGATTGCTACCGCATGTGATTTCCGGCTAGTCTCGTCAAAAGCCAAAGCAGGGTTTATTCAAGGCTCTCTAGCTATTACAAGCGGCTGGGGCGGAGGAACCTATTTATTTGAAAAATTAGCAAGACAAGATGTAGCTATGCATATGCTGTGTGAATCAAAACCTTACTCAGCAGCTGTGTTACTTGCTAATGGGTGGGCTACACAAGTTTATGAAGGTGATAAGGAACAAGCTATGGAGAGATTTCTATCCGAGATGAAAAAAGTAGAGGCTTCTGTTCACCGTGCTTATAAACAAATGTTAATCCGTAAATGGATTGGTCAAAATCTACTGAGCCAAATTAATGAAGAAGTTAAAAACTGTTCACTACTTTGGGAAGCGCAGGAGCATCACGTGGCTGTTCAAAAATTCTTATCGCGGAAAAAATAACGTATTACTTAGATTTTTATACATAGGCTCTGTTATACGATGGTGTTGATAGTAAGGGAAACTGCGACAAACACCTGCTCCTGTTTCTGTTTCTGCATCGCTACGCTAGCTTTGAAACATGGAAGTGCGTTGCAACGCTACGCTAGGTTCGTTGCGATCATCAAAGTTACTTTAAAGACACATTTTTTGTACTTTTTAAACCTCAACTTCTATTCTTTCTATTTGCGCATATAGTAGAAAAAAACGCGAGGTGAAGAATCTATGACTCAAGTTAAAAGAAAAGATCAATGGACTGCTGAGGATGACCATAAATTAGCATCCACTGTTTTGGAAATAGTTAAAAACGGAGGCACGCAAATTCATGCATTTGAAGTGGCTGCTGAAAAACTATCTCGTACGAAACAGGCTTGCGGCTTCAGGTGGAATAAAACGCTGAGACATACTTATGGACAGGACTTGAACCATGCAAAACAAAAATATCAACATCCAATGCATACACACTTAAAACAAGCGATGACCAGTTATGATGAACTGCTGGAAGCGCATGATAGGCTACAAAAGGAACATGCGCAACTGAAAACATTCGTCCAGCAAATTCAGCGTGTTTGTCTGGAAAGTCCATTTATTAGTCAAAAGAATTGATAATAAAATATCGACCGTTTCTTTGAAGATTGTATCTTTAAAGGGGCGGTCTTTTTAAATTTGTTTGTCTAGTTTGAATATTTCTTCATTCAAAGGTTGAAATCGTTTTCATTTTTCGTATAGACTATTGAAGATGGGGTTTCATGTTCAAACAGCATAGGGGGACAACATATGAAGAAAATATTAATTGCAAACAGGGGAGAAATTGCACGACGAATTATCGAAACATGTAAGAAGTTACATATTGAAACAGTGGCAATTTATGCAGAAGCGGACGCGGAATTACCTTATGTAAAAGAAGCTGATTCAGCATTCTTGATAGGTCCAAGCCAAGTTCAACAATCTTACTTGAAAGTGGATGATATTTTAGCCTTGGCTAAGCGTGAAGGGGTTGACGCCATTCATCCAGGCTATGGTCTGCTTTCAGAGAATGCAAGTTTTGCAAGGAAGATTGAAGAAGAGGGCATGATTTTCATTGGTCCCGAGCCAGAAACTATCGATAAAATGGGCGATAAAATTGGCTCACGTCAAACGATGCAAGCTGCAGGAGTGCCAGTGGTACCAGGGACGGATGAAGGAGTACTTACGTTGGAAGCGGCGTTGGAAGAAGCGCAAAGAATTGGCTATCCGATTATGCTTAAAGCAAGCAGTGGTGGTGGCGGAATTGGCATGATTCGCTGTGATGATGAGCAAGCGCTCAGTCAGAATTTCGTTTCTGTGAAAACTCGTGCGAAGGCTTACTTCGGAGATGACGTGGTCTTTTTGGAAAAATACATTTCCGGCGGGCGTCACATTGAAGTGCAGATTTTTGGTGACACTCATGGTAATATTGTTCATTTGTTTGAACGCAATTGTTCAGTACAACGACGTAATCAGAAAGTAATTGAAGAATCACCATCACCGAATTTCCCACAGCCTGCACGGGAACGGTTGCTCCAAGCTGCAGTTGATGCGGCAAAAGCGGTGAATTATCGCAATGCTGGAACTGTGGAATTCATCGTGGATGAAAACAATGAATTCTACTTCTTGGAAATGAACACTCGACTTCAAGTGGAGCATCCGGTGACGGAAGCCGTTACTGGACTTGATTTAGTGGAATGGCAATTGCAAGTGGCACAAGGGGAGGCTTTACCGATTCCCAATCAAGCAGACATTCATTCCTCCGGGCATGCTTTAGAATTTCGGATTTACGCAGAAGACCCAAAAACGTTCTTCCCTTCACCAGGAAAAATCAATAAGCTGGATTGGGGAACTAAAGAAGACATTCGCATTGATGCAGGTTATGAAGAAGGAAACACAGTAACTCCTTTTTACGATCCAATGATTGCTAAAGTCATCATTCAATCTGAATCTCGTGACCAGGCAGTAAAAAAAGCGCAAACATTCTTTTCATCGGTTACGATTGAAGGAGTAAAAACGAATGTTGCATTGTTCCAGGAATTTTTAGGAGCGGAAGCGTTTATGAACGGCACATATACAACAGCGGTGTTACCACAATGGCTTGAACAACAAAAGGAGGAAAAATAACATGAAACAAATTCAATCAACAATGGCCGGTACAGTTTTCAATATTACTGTAGCAGTAGGCGACGAAGTAACTGCAGGACAAACGGTTATGATTTTAGAATCAATGAAAATGGAAATTCCGGTTGAAGCAGAAACAGCAGGTAAAATTGAGAAAATTGATGCACAAATCGGCGATTTCGTTAATGAAGGCGATGTACTAGTAACATTCGAATAAAAATTACATGGGGCAAGTGGGATTGAAACAAAGGGGGTAACATACATGACGGTTAAGACAACTTATAACGAACGCTTAGAAGAAAAACTGACTGGTATTTTTGCGGGAGGCCATTCAAAATATCATGAAAAAATGAAAGAGCAAAATAAATTATTTGTTCGTGATCGTTTAGCATTGCTTTTTGATGATGGTGAGTATTTAGAAGATGGTCGCTTTGCAAATTGTGAAGCAGGTGACTTGCCTGCAGATGGCGTCGTAACGGCGACAGGTAAGGTCGGAGGTCAGCAAGTTTGTGTAATGGCCAATGATTCGACAGTAAAAGCGGGTTCATGGGGATCACGTACAGTTGAGAAAATCATTCGAATTCAGGAAATTGCAGAGAAAAACCGTGTACCGATGCTATATTTGGTCGATTCTGCTGGAGCACGAATTACTGATCAACTAGATATGTTCCCAAATCGTCGTGGAGCAGGGAAGATTTTCCACAATCAAGTTCGAATGTCTGGTTTTGTACCTCAAATTTGTTTGCTATTCGGTCCATCAGCTGCAGGTGGTGCGTACATCCCGGCGTTTTGCGATATCGTCATCATGGTTGAAGGAAATGCATCCATGTATTTAGGTTCGCCGCGTATGGCTGAAAAAGTAATTGGGGAAAAAGTGACATTGGAGGAAATGGGCGGCGCACGCATGCACTGTTCAGTTAGTGGATGCGGAGACGTTTTGGCATCCTCAGAACAAGAAGCCATTTCTGAAGCTCGTCGTTATTTAGCATACTTCCCAGCGAATTTTACGGAAATGCCAAAAGTGGTTGAACCAAAAGCGGTAAAAGATGGCCGCACGCTGGAAGCAATAATCCCTGAAAATCAAAATGCACCATTTGATATGTACGAAGCGATTGATCAATTAATTGACGAAGGTTCATTATTTGATATCAAGAAATTGTTTGCGACTGAAATCATCACTGGACTTGCACGAATTGAGGGTCAAGCCGTTGGGATTATCGCTAATCAACCGAAAGCCAAAGGCGGCGTATTATTCGTGGACTCGGCTGACAAAGCAGCAAAATTCATCAATTTGTGTGATGCGTTTGGTATTCCATTGTTGTTCCTGGCAGACGTACCAGGATTTATGATTGGTACAAAAGTTGAGCGTGCAGGCATTATTCGACATGGTGCGAAACTGATTATGGCCATGAGCTCAGCAACAGTGCCTAAAATTTCTGTTATCGTTCGTAAAGCATATGGAGCTGGTCTCTATGCAATGGCAGGCCCTGCATTTGAGCCGGATGTGTGTATAGCACTGCCAACTGCTCAAATTGCAGTAATGGGTCCCGAGGCTGCAGTGAATGCTGTATTTTCAAACAAGATAGAAGCCATTGAAGATCCGAAAGAGCGTTTGAAATTTGTTCAGGAAAAACATCAGGAATATAAAGAGCAAATTGATATTTACAAATTAGCTTCAGAAATGATTATTGATGAAATTGTGGCGCCTAGTAATTTACGTGAAGTGCTGGCGATGCGTTACCGTGCCTATAGTACGAAACATATTCCACAACCACCTCGTAAACATCCAGTTTATCCAGTATAATCATGAGAAAGACGAAAGGTCTGCCGTTTGTCGGTAGGCCTTTTCTGATAGATAATAGAAATAGACTAGCTAGAATGGCGCATTGCGCTTTTCATTTGGGAGTTGAATGTGCATTGAAAGTGGTCATTGTTGGAGCGGGTGCAATCGGTTTGCTGATTGGCTCATACTTGAGTGAACAAAAACATGAAATTACCTACATAACAAGAACTCATGAACAAGCAGTTACTCTTTGTACCAAAGGAATTACTCGCATTCAACCTGATGGTGAAACTGTGCATACAAAAGTGTTTGCCAGTACAGAGTTCAACCAAGCTCCTACAGATGCTTTATGGATCATTGCGGTTAAATATCACCATTTATCTTCAATTGAACCCCATTTGAAGTCTTTGCCTGAGTCAACGGCTTTGTTATTTACTCAAAATGGACTTGCTCACTTTCAGTGGGTTAACCAATTTAACAATCACCCGGTTTATATAGCGACCATTGAACACGGCGCCATGAAAGAGGATTCGTCTATAGTCGTCCATAAAGGAATCGGTGTCACAAAGATTGCTCCATACATAAAGAAAACAAACCATTTGGACTTTACCTTATTTGAAAGTCCTTTATTTCACATTGAGCTAGCAGAAGATGCTTATGGAATTGTATTACGCAAAGCAATATTAAACGCCTGTATTAACCCAATCACTGCGGTTTTACAAATAACGAATGGTGAACTGCTTACAAACTCTCATGCCTATTTCCTGATGAAAACAATATTTTATGAAATTGAAAGTGTTTTTGCAGAGATATCGCAACTGCTGACTTTTGAGGAAGTAAAAGCACTTTGTATAAAAACAGCCAAAAATAATTCTTCCATGTTACAAGATCGACTTAATCATCGAACAACTGAAATTGAACCAATCGTAGKGGCACTACTTCAAATGGCTGCAACTAGAGATAGAGATTTGCCGGTGTTGCGAACGCTATACCATTTAGTATTGGCGATTGATGAAATTGGTCAATCTCATGACTAATATTATTCAAGCAATGATCAGTTTCCTTATCGTTATGCCTCTATTCATGTTCATTGTGGTTTATATCATTTCATTGAAATTGACAAAGAAAATGTCTAGAGCTTTTGGCCATGCAGCAGATATAACAACCTTTCTTCTGTTCATGTCAATTCCTGTAGCACTCAAATCTTTGTTTCATATAGAAACGATGGGTATTATAGTTGGTTTGGCCTTAATCACGAGTGTCTTGCTGACAATACTGGAATGGAAGTCGAAGAAGGAAATAGAATTATTGACCTTGCTCCGTAAAATTTGGAGAATTTTGTTTTTAGTTCTCAGCTTTTCTTATTTTATTATCTGGTGTGGAGGACTTGTGATAAAAGTAATAGAATACATGAATTAATGCTGATAAGTCGTTTGTTTTTCCAGGCGTGCCGTCAAATGCTATACTCGATTTGTATTTAGAAACAAAAGGAGTTACCACGATGAAATTTGACCAAATTGATCAACCGAATAGCAGTTCTTTCATGACTGATTTTTATGCTCAAAAGGAAGAGCTTTCTGCTTATTTTCATTATTTACCGAACCAAACATCTTTTGTGGATCGTGCAATGACATTAAAATCGCACCGTATAGACCGAACACAACTGACAAAAGTAATCCGTGACTATATGGCGAATTTGCCTCATAGCGAAAAAGTGGATTTTCATTTGAAAGAGTTGGAAGAAAATGCCCTTGTCGTTATTGGAGGACAACAAGCGGGATTACTTACTGGACCACTTTATTCTGTACATAAAGCGATATCAATTGTCCTGTTGGCCAAACAGCAACGGGAAGCTTTAGGTGTTCCAGTCGTACCTGTTTTTTGGATTGCGGGAGAAGACCATGACTTAGACGAAATAAACTCTACTTTCACGCCATTACGGGGGACTTTACAAAAACAAACCTATAATGTTCGACCTAATCGTAAACAAATGGCGTCTGAGAGTATGCTTGAGACCGGAAAATTACAGTCTTTTATTCGTGACGTCTTTAAACAATTCACGGAAACGGCTTATACGAAAGTATTGCTTCAAAAGTATTTGAAAGTTGCCGAACAAACTTCAACCTATAGTCAATTTTTCACCGTAATGATGCATGACTTTTTTGCCAATGAAGGCTTGTTGCTGATTGATGCAGCATTCGAACCCCTTCGACGCTATGAATCTCCTTATTTTGAGAAGATGATAGACCAAGCGCAAGAAATTGCATCACTTGTTGTCGAACAGGAAAATCGTTTTCAGCAAGCGGGATACGGTCAACCTATTCAAGCTTCCGTAGACAGTGGTAACTTATTCATCGTAGAAAATGGAGAACGATTTTTATTAAAGCACTTCGATGGGACGTTTAAAAATGAAGCTGCGGGTCTCACTTACACTAAACATGAATTATTGGACATTGCAAAAAATTATCCAGAACGCTTGAGCAACAATGTAGTGACACGTCCGTTAATGCAGGAAATGGTATTCCCTGTCTTAGCATTCATTGGTGGCCCTGGTGAACTGGCGTATTGGGCAACTTTCAAGACCATGTTTGAACATTTTGATATGGAATTACCTGTCATCGTGCCTCGCTTATCTATGACCATTATTGACAGAAAGTCCAAACAGTATTTGAATGAGCTTGATTTACCACTGGAAAGTGTTTTCAATGGACAAATGCAAGTGCATAAACAGGACTTTATGGATGATGTTAAAGATGATGTGTCGGAAGAAATAATTCGGGAAATCCAGCAGACACTGGTTGAGCATTACGAAAAACTAACAAATCATTTAGCCACAACACAAGCATCTACTTCGCTTTCCGTTCTGACGGAGAAAAATTTGGTGATTCATAACAACCAATTTAGTTACTTGAGCCGAAAAATAGAAGATGCCAATTTGTTGCGTCATGAAGTGAAGCTTCGTAAGTACAATCATATTGAAGGGTTTCTTTTCCCGGAATATAAGTTACAGGAACGTTGGTTTAGCCCATTATTGTTCTTAAATGAAGTGGGCCCAACGTTAATTGATGATCTTTTATCTCAACCGTTTGAATTTAACGGAAAGCATAAAGTCATTTCGTATTAATTCTTAAGTCTGTTAACTATTAATGTTGATATGTATAAGAATTATTGTTACTCCAATCAACGGATTTCGCTTMTGTTTGCGTATCTCTTCATATTATTTCATTACTAAGATGGTCGGCTATTTCTGAAGACTCCTGCGGAAAAACGAAATAAGCTAGACCCCACAGGCTCAGCTGTCATAGACAGCTGAGCCGAGGAGGCTAGCGTTTCGTCCGCGGAAAGCGAAAGAAATAGCCGACCATAAACTTTTTCGATAGAGTGCAATAGATAAGAATGCGAATTTTTATACTTTTATATTGATTAATATTCTTTTGTCAACAAACTGAAGCCGTCTCGGTTAAAGAGACGGCTTTTTTCTATGGGGTAAAAGGCTTTTAGGCTGTTTCAGCAAGTACTATTTACACATTTCATCGTGTAATGAAAAAAAAATATAAAAATGGTGGAGGAAAGTGGGGGGATGTGGTACATTAATGACAATAAGTGGGGTGAGTAGGATGTTCATGGGAGAATATCAACATAGTGTTGATGCGAAGGGCCGTCTTATTATACCGGCAAAATTTCGTGAGCACCTTGAAGAGACATTTGTAATTACAAGAGGTCTTGATAACTGCTTATTCGGCTATCCTATGAATGAATGGCGAAAACTTGAAGAAAAATTAAAGGCGTTACCTGTAACTAAAAAAGATGCCCGTGCTTTTACGCGATTCTTCTTTTCAGGAGCAACAGAAGTTGAAATCGATAAGCAAGGTCGCATAAATATACCAAGTACATTACTATCCCATGCAAATGTGGAAAAAGAATGTATCGTTCTTGGCGTTTCAAATCGAATTGAGATTTGGGCAAAAGATTCTTGGACATCCTATTTTGATGAATCCGAGGACTCATTTAACGATTTAGCTGAAAATATGATTGGCTTTGATATCTAAGGAAAACAGATATGCCCATGTAAGCTCAACTCCAGCGATCGAAAGCACGATGCGAAAGCCTGCTTTCGCATGAGAGACTGAAGCTTAGGAGTGAGCTGGGCTTCGGAGTTAGACATAAGAAAATTAGGAGGACGAACCGTTGTTCAACCATACAACCGTATTACTTCATGAAACCGTTGACGGATTGAACATTCGTCCAGACGGTACATATGTTGACTGCACCCTTGGTGGAGCGGGACATAGTGAATATTTAGTACAACAGTTAAACGATCAAGGAAGATTGATTTGCTTTGATCAAGACACAATCGCAATCGAAAATGCGAAAATTCGTCTGTCAGATCATTTGCACAAAGTAATCTTTGTACATGCGAATTTCCGCTTCATAAAAGAAAAGCTTCACGAACTTGGCATCGAAAAAGTGGATGGGATCCTGTATGACCTGGGTGTTTCATCACCACAACTCGATACGCCGGAACGTGGATTTAGTTACAACCATGATGCACCTTTGGACATGCGTATGGATACTTCTGCGCCACTTTCGGCCTATCACGTGGTCAACGAATGGGAATTCAATGATTTGGTTCGCATTTTCTATCGCTATGGTGAAGAGAAATTCTCAAAACAGATAGCTCGCAAGATTGAAGAAGCCAGAAAACATGCACCAATCGAAACAACAGGACAACTTGTAGAATTAATTAAAGATGGGATCCCGGCACCTGCCCGAAGAAAAGGCGGACATCCTGCGAAACGCGTATTCCAAGCAATTCGGATTGCAGTGAATGATGAACTAGGAGCTGCTGAACAATCACTCCAAGATGCACTCGACTTGCTTGCATTAAATGGACGTATCAGCGTCATCACTTTCCACTCACTGGAGGACCGCATTACGAAAACCATTTTCAAAGAAGCAGCCTCATACCCGGATCTACCACCAAATTTACCGGTCATCCCAGAAGGCATGGAACCTATGTTGAAATTAGTAACAAGAAAACCGATATTACCAAGTGAAGAAGAATTACTTCACAATAATCGCTCTCGATCAGCGAAGCTACGAATCGCTGAAAAAATAAAGGATGAAGGACGTGTCTAAATGGCAATGCACGCAAAAACACAAACAACTTACATAAAGCAGCCTGTCGTTAATCCACAGCCTGCCATCCATCCGTCGACTAAGCCGGAACGGAAAATTTTTACTAAAGGTGAGAAAATATTATTTGCAGTCTTCGTATCCGTCGTTGCATTGTTTTGTGTGATGATTTTACAGACACAAGCAAGCATTCACACATCTGCTCAAGACATTCGATCAATTGAACAGCAAATCGATGAAACAAAAAAACAGAATACAGATTTGTCCATTCAAGTTAGTGAGCTCTCAAAGTATGAGCGAGTTTGGGAAAAAGCTAAAGCACTTGGCTTGAAACTGAACGAGCAAAATGTGAAGGTCGTACCGGGACAATGAAGAAGAAATTTCGATTTCAATGGGGAGCCTTTCTGATGTTATTGTTCTACGGAGGGCTCTTTTTTCTATTGTTGTCAAGGATGATATTTATTCAGGTCACGGGAGAAGCGGATGGGCAAGCGCTTGCAGCAAAAGCAGCCGCTAAATATGAAAGAGAACAAGTGATTACTTCGAGTCGAGGTAAAATTCTCGATAAAAACGGTGAAATTATTGCGGAAGATACATTGAGCTACCGATTAGTAGCGGTGCTCAGTCCAGAAGCAACGGCAGATGCAAAAAATCCGCAACATGTAAATGATGTGGAGAAAACGGCAACTGTACTTGCTGAATACATTCCATTATCAAAAGAGAAAATAATGGAACGTTTATCGAAAGAAGACGTTTATCAAGTTGAATTTGGTTCTGCTGGCAGAGATATCAGTCATGAAGTCATGACGAAAATTTCGGAGCATAAATTGCCTGGTCTCGTTTTTGTCAAAGATTTAAAACGTTTTTACCCAAATGGGACATTTGCTTCTCATTTAATTGGTTTTGCCGTGAAAGAAGAACAGGAAGATGGCACTTTCCAGACAGTAGGTAAAATGGGTCTTGAATCGATTTATAACAAGCAATTAACTGGGAAAAATGGAAAAGTGCAATACGAAAGTGATTTATGGGGGTATCTACTACCGAATTCTGAAGAAATGGTGACGCCTGCACAGGATGGGCATAACATTCATCTGACGCTGGATAAAACAGTCCAGAATTTCCTTGAAGATGCCATGAGTCGTGTTGAGGAACAGTATAATCCTGAGAAAATAGTAGCGATGGTCGCAGATCCGAAGACGGGTAAAATTCTGGCCATGAGCCAGCGTCCCTCTTTCGATCCGGAAACACGTGAAGGACTGACAACAAACTGGTTGAATGAAACTATTGAAAATACGATAGAACCAGGTTCCACGATGAAGACGTTTACGGTTGCTGCTGCCATGGAAGAAGGCAAATGGGATCCGAACGCTTGGTACCAATCGGGACAATATACATTACTCGACCGAACAATCCGTGACCACAATCGTACAGGATGGGGTACGATTACGTTTGAAGAAGGATTCCAACGATCCTCAAACGTTGCCATGGCTTATTTACTAGAGAGACTGGGTGACACCGTCTTCCTTGAATACTTGGACAAATTTGGCTTTGGCAAGAAAACAGGCATTGACCTGCCAAATGAAGCAAGCGGGGAAATTATCAGTAAGTGGCCGATCGACCGTCTGGTTTCTACGTTTGGTCAAGGATCCACTGTGACCCCTATGCAACTGATTCAAGCCGAAACAGCCATTGCTAATGATGGAGTCATGATGAAACCGTATGTTATCGAAAAAATAGTAAACCCCTCTACCAATGAGGTCATGCATGACTCAAAACCGGAACAAGCAGGTAAACCTATTTCTGCGGAAACTGCAAAAAAAATGCGGGAGTTATTGGCCTCTACGGTTACGGCTGAACACGGGACGGCTAAAAGATTTGAACTGACGGATTATACGGTGGCCGGAAAAACGGGAACTGCGGAAATTCCGGATGAGTTTGGACGCTATCAGAAAGGGTATGAAAACTATTTGTATTCATTCCTTGGCATGGCTCCCGCAGAAGATCCACAGTTGGTGGTATATGTGGCGGTTTCTAAACCGAAATTAAAAGATGGTGAAGTGGGATCCATTCCTGTTTCGGAAATATTCAAATCCGTGACTGAAAATAGTTTGAAATACATGAACATCAAACCACAGCAAGTAAAATCCATTCCATCAGTGACACTGCCGGACGTGAAAGATAAAGATTTGGCGATGGCTCAAAGTACCATGCTTGAACATAAAATGAATGCAGTGACTATCGGAGAAAATGGCAAAGTTCAAGAGCAGTTTCCAGCTGCTGGTACTGAAATTCTTCCAGGGAGTCTGGTCCTGTTGAAAACACAAGGTCCTATCACGATACCGGACTTTACGAATTGGTCTAAACGTCATATTTGGGTATACCAAGAGCTTTCCGGATTAAACATTGAAGTCGTCGGAGAAGGGTATGTCGTAAGTCAAAGTGTTTCCAAAGGGTCGGTCGCGAACGAACAGACCCCGATCGTTATTAAATTGGAAACACCGGAAGAAACCAATAAAAAAATAGAACCACCGCCGGTTAAAGATGGAGAAGAAACACTTCCGCAAGATTAAATATTGAATAGGCACTCCATTCCTATCATACGTTGTTAAAAAACAAGGTGTGGTTAAAATGAAGGCAGGAGTGCCTCAGCAATTGAAAATCAGAGTTCGGACAATGGTTCTTCTCTTTTTTTGCTTAAGTATTGCATCATTGGGGAAATTGATTTACATGCAATTTTTTCAATATGAATGGCTTACTGAGAAAGCAGAAGAGAATTGGGATCGTGAAATTCCATTTTCACAGACAAGAGGCAACATTCGCGATCGTGATGGTGAATTAATTGTAGGAAGCAAGCTCTCACCGACGCTGTATTTTATGCCTGCTCAAAATGAAGATGTTGAGAGTGCTGCTGCAAAACTAAGCAAAGCTCTTAATATTGACGAAAATAAACTGGTTGAGCAGATGAGTAAAAAAACATTCCTAATAAAATTGGCGCCTGCAGGAAAGAATATAGAGCTCGGTAAAGCGATTGAAATCCAATCCTTAAAAATTCCTGGTTTATATACAGGGGTTGACTATGTTCGAGATTATCCCCATGATGAAATATTGTCTCGGTTATTGGGGTTCACTGGATACGATCATGAAGGTCTAGCCGGTATTGAATATCAATACAATGAATTTTTGACATCGACAGAATCAACGCTCAGATTATTTACAGATGCAAAAGGCACTTCCTTGCCCCATGTAAATGACGAATGGGGGAAAGGAAAGGATGGTTCGACGATCGATTTGACGATTGATTTAGATGTCCAAGAAGTGATAGAAAGAGAATTATCCCAGGCAATGAAGAAATATGATGCTGATCAGGCGATGGGAATTGCCATGAATCCAAAAACAGGAGCGATTCTGGGATTAGCTTCGTTCCCGACTTTCCATCCTTTACAATATGACAAAGTGAGTCCTAGCGTTTATAATCAGAACTTGCCGGTGTCGATGACATTTGAACCTGGTTCAACTTTCAAAATAATCACGCTTGCAGCTGCTCTTGAAGAAGGGAAAGTGGATTTAAAAAAAGAAGCTTTTTATGATCCGGGGTATGCGATTGTCGAAGGCGCAAGGTTGCGATGCTGGAAAAGGGAAGGTCATAAGCATCAGACTTTTTTGGAAGTGGTTGAAAACTCTTGTAACCCAGGCTTTATTGAACTAGGTCAACGTGTTGGACGTGACAAGCTGTCGCAATACATACGTGATTTTGGTTTTGGGCAAAAAACAGGATCATCCATTGCTGGTGAATCCTCAGGAATTCTGTTTTCTAAAGGAAGTTATGGACCTGTCGAACATGCGACTACATCGTTCGGCCAAGGAATTTCAACAACACCCATTCAACAAGTTCAGGCAGTATCAGCTGCTGTCAATGGCGGTACTTTGTTTCAACCCTATGTTGTAAATCGAATTTACAATGAACAAACGAACGAAGTGATAAAGGAAAACAAACCAACGAAAGTAAGACAGGTTATTTCTGAAGAAACATCCAAACAAGTTCGTGAAGCATTGGAATCAGTTGTGGCGAACGGCTCAGGCCGAAATGCATTCCGCGATACGATGCGCATTGGAGGGAAAACAGGGACTGCTCAAAAGGCTGTTAACGGTCGCTATGTAGAAGGGCAATACATTGTTTCGTTTATTGGCTTTGCACCGGCTAACGACCCTGAAATCGTGGTATATATCGCCATAGATAATCCAAAACACGTGTTGCAGTTCGRTGGAGTTATTGCTGCACCGATTGTAGGACAAATCATTGAAGATAGTGCCCCTTTTATTGGATTCAAGAATTCTGCCAAAGATCAACTTGAAAAAGAGTATCGTTGGGGAGATGCAATGCAATTGCGAGTACCTGAACTAGTAGGTCTCGAGAAAAATAAAGTGATTAAAATGGAAGAGCCTTTCAGAATTGAATGGCACGGGACGGGAAATAAAATCATCTCCCAGCTTCCAAAAGCAGACAGTTTACTGTCTGTAGACGGTACGGTTCATTTATACTTAGGTGAATAATAGTAATAACGACAACCATCGTTTATTTGAAGGAGAATACATATGACACTCGCAACAACACTTATGATTGTAGGGATTGGCTTTGTCCTTACGATACTGTTAACTCCACTTTTCATTCCGGCATTAAAGCGAATGAAGTTTGGTCAAAGTATCCGTGAGGAAGGTCCTCAATCCCATATGAAAAAAGCCGGCACCCCTACGATGGGAGGGCTTGTTTTTATTGTTTCCATTGTCCTCACGACTCTAGGCGTTGCTTTTTATTTGGAAATGTTAACCACACAAACGATTGTTTTAGTCATCGTGTTTGTCGGTTTTGGCGTCATTGGCTTTTTGGATGACTTTATTAAAGTTGTATTAAAAAGAAATTTAGGATTAACATCCTTACAAAAATTGATTGGGCAAATCGTTATTGCCGTAGCCTCTTTCTTCTTGTTAAAGCAAGGTCCATTTGAAACTACAGTAGGTATACCGTTCACGGACTGGTCAGTTGATCTTGGCTTTGCCTATGTATTATTCATGGTGTTTTGGCTGGTAGGATTCTCGAATGCAGTCAATTTGACAGATGGTCTGGACGGCTTAGTTTCAGGAACAGCCTCCATTGCTTTTACAACATTTGGCGTATTGGCCATGTATTACAATCAACAAGATATTGCGATTTTCGCGTTTGCCGTAACAGGCGCACTTCTTGGTTTCTTAATTTTCAATGCAAATCCTGCTAAATTATTTATGGGGGATACTGGTTCGCTCGCACTGGGTGGAGCTCTGGCGATGGTTTCGATTTTAGTTAAGCAAGAGCTTTTGTTGCTGCTTGTTGGGATCATATTCGTTGCAGAAACGCTGTCCGTAATTTTACAAGTCATCAGTTTTAAAACGACTGGAAAACGAATATTTAAAATGAGTCCTCTTCATCACCATTTTGAATTATCCGGCTGGTCTGAATGGAAAGTTGTCGTCGTCTTTTGGTCAACGGCATTCCTTGCAGCCTTTATTGTCGTTATGATGGAGGTATTATAAATGAAAAGCATTACACAATTTACATCAAAAAAAGTATTGGTACTGGGACTTGCAAAAAGCGGCGTCGCAGCTGCGGAGCTGCTCCACAAATTAGGTGCTTTTGTTACCGTCAATGACGCGAAACCATTTGAGGAAAGTCAAGATGCACAGAATTTATTGAGTAAAGGAATTACCGTCATTTGCGGAAGACATCCTGAGGATTTGCTGGACGAAGGATTCGAATATGTAATTAAAAATCCTGGTATTCCTTATCACAACCCGATTGTCAGTGACGCTATTTCCCGGGGAATACCGGTTTGGACAGAAATTGAACTTGCCTATTTAATAAGCGAGGCTCCGTTTATCGGCATTACAGGCTCGAATGGTAAAACAACCACTACTACCTTACTTTTCCATATATTGAATCAAGGTGGTCAAAAGCCATTAATCGCCGGCAATATCGGTACGGTAGCTTGTTCAGTTGCGCAAGAGGCACAGGCGGACCAAATCATCGTAACTGAATTATCATCATTCCAATTGATGGGTGTTGATCAATTCAAACCGAAAATCTCGATTTTGACTAATTTATATGAAGCCCATTTGGATTATCACGGATCTTTCGAAGAATATGGCGATGCAAAATTTGCAGTCACCAAAAATCAAACGTCTGAAGATATTTTCATTTACAATGCAGATCAACCAGCAGTGGTTAATTATGCAAGCAAAACTAAAGCAAAACTTTTGCCGTTTTCTACTAAAGGACGTCGTCAAGATGGAATCAGTGCGGATGCTGAACGTATCTATTGGCTCGGCGAACCATTCCTTGAAAGAAAATCAATTGCTTTGCCTGGAGAACACAATCTAGAAAACATTTTAGCTGCAGTTGCTACATCCATTTTAATGTCTTGTCCAAAAGAAACAATTGAGCATGTCTTGACGTCCTTTACTGGAGTAAAACATCGCACACAATTCGTACGCGAATGGAAGCAACGCAAGTTCTTCAATGATTCGAAAGCAACGAATACTTTAGCAACCAAGAGTGCGCTCGCAGCCTTCAAGGAACCTATCATATTAATTGCTGGTGGATTAGATCGCGGCCATTCATTTGAGGAAATGCGTGAGTATATGGGGAACGTGAAAGTTATCGTGACATTTGGAGAAACGGCTGAGCGTCTTATTGAATTTGCCGAATCATGTGGAGTTAAAGGTTTGGAAAAAGTCGAGAATATTCAACAAGCCGTTCATGTCGCAACTGAGTTATCAAAACCACATGATGTCATTCTGCTTTCACCAGCATGTGCGAGTTGGGATCAATATGCAAACTTTGAGTTGCGTGGAGACGATTTCATCCAAGCAGTCTTTCAAATCAACTAATAAGAATAACAGACGAAGGGATGCCAAAACTGCAGAAAAGACCGACAAATGTTTTTCTGTTTACTAGTTTACTATTAACTGTCATTGGCTATTTTTTTGTTTACTCTGCCGGCTCTTACTGGGGGAAAGTGCATTACCAAGACAGTTTGCCATTCTTCTGGAAACAGGCAATGTTCGGCACCTTGGGGATGTTATGTGCACTTGTTATGTCGAAAATGACGTTCCTGAGCAATCGAAAATTCTGGAAGATTGCTTATATTTTATCCATTCTTCTGCTTTTTTCGGTGTACATCCCCGGTCTAGGGATTGTAAGGAATGGATCCCAAAGCTGGATTCAAATCGCCGGTTTCAGCTTGCAACCTGCTGAATTCGTCAAGATTTCAGTCATTGGATTTCTAGCTTGCATGCTGGCACAAAAGTCTACTGGACTCAAAAGACGCTATGTTCAGCCCATACTGATTTGTTTGGTTCCCGCTGGAATCATATTGGTCCAGCCGGATTTTGGTTCAGCTTTTCTGTTAATTGTGGGTGGATTTTCCCTGTTGTTCATCGCGGGGTTTCCGGTGCGCTTCTTCGTTGGTATTGGGTCCATTGGCGTATTGGCTCTCGTTGGCTTGATCATTTCTGCACCTTACAGATTAAAGCGTATATATGCCTTCCTCGATCCATGGGAAGATGCATTGAATAGCGGTTTTCAAGGTACCCAATCTTTAATGGCGATCGGACCATCGGGATTGTTTGGTCACGGCTTCGGCCAAAGTCGACAGAAGTTCCTTTATTTGCCCGAACCACAAAATGATTTCATTTTCTCGATCATTGTGGAGGAAATGGGCTTTATCGGTGCTTTCTTGTTAATTGGGTTGTTCTGCCTGTTCTTGTACACAGGATATAGACTAGCCGTATTGGCGCCAACCAAAGTAGGTTTTTATGCGATTGCAGGAATTCAATCGATGATTGGTTTCCAAATATTTTTAAATATTGGGGTGGTCATTGGCTTATTCCCAGTAACAGGTGTAACATTACCATTTATTAGTTACGGTGGCTCATCTTTACTTTCAACCTGGCTCATTGTCGGGCTAATTCTACGATTTTCAAAAGACTGATAGATAGGAAGGAGTGAATAACGTGGATAAAATTATCGACATTGAAGACCGTATACCAACGCTGAGAGAGCGCAGAAAAAAGAGAACAAATCGCAAGTTCACGTTATTGCTCGTCTTTTTCCTATTAACTTTACTTGGTCTCCTCTATTTTCAATCTCCGTATAGTCACGTTCAAACCATTGTCGTAAAAGGGTCTAATTTAGCGACAAGTGACGAATATATTGATCGAAGTGGTATTCAAAAAGGACAATCCATGTGGGAAATCCGGACAAGTAATGCCGAAGAAATTTTACAAAAAAATGAATGGATTCAAGATGTCACAGTTAAGCGAAGCGGTTTAACGGCGGTAACAATTGAATTAAAAGAGTGGAAAAAAGCAGCCTATGTACAAACAGAAGATGGCTTTGATTTGGTACTTGAAAATGGAACTGTGTATCATACCTCTGAAAACATGGCGCCGGTCGATGCACCTGTATTAAGTGCGTTTGATAATCCAAAAGCATTGACTCGTATGGTGAAGGAACTTGCCAAATTAAACGGTGAAGTTTTGTCCATGATTTCACAGATAGAATCTGTTCCATCTAAGGCAGACCCTTACCGCATTCGATTATTTATGAATGACGGATTTGAAGTTAGGGCCGTAATTCCGTCATTTGCTGAAAAAATGAATTATTATCCATCAATCATTGCACAAATCGGTGAATCTGAAAAAGGTGTCATTGACATAGAAGTGGGATCCTTCTTCCAGACATATGTAGATATGTATAATCCACAGCCAAAGGAGGAGGAGGAAGTTGAAAAAACTCCAGAATAAGCCTAATCGTTCGGTTGTGAACAAACGTATTATTTTTTCTTTAGTGTGCCTAGTGCTAGGCTTTATTTTAGCCTATTCCTATAGTCTATCGAGCAGTAAAAAGATGAGCGGAGATCCTACCAGCAGCAAGTATTTTGAACATGAGGAACGCTACAGGGAAGACCTTATTCAGCAAAAAGAACGAAATAAAGAGTTGGAAACAGAATTAGTGGCGAGACAACAACAAGTTCGCGAGATTGAAAAATCACTGTCAGGAAGTGAAGAGCAGTACGAGAGTCTGATAGATGAAGCGGAAGATTTACGATTACTTCTAGGAATTCTTCCTTCCACAGGTGAAGGAGTAATAGTTCAACTTGAAGATGCCGAGTACGATCCAGCTTCAGTCAATCCAAATGACTATATTGTTCACGAAAGTCATGTATTCCAGGTGCTGAATGAACTGAAAATATCTGGAGCACAAGCAATAGCTATCAATGGACAAAGATTGCAAGCCAATTCGTACATAAAATGCAACGGTCCGGTCATAACGATTGATGGAAAACAGTTCCCTGCTCCATTCGTTATTGAGGCAATAGGTGATCCAACTGTATTAATGCCATCATTGAAACTCACTGGTGGTGTGCTAGATCAATTGCTTAATGATAATATTGTGGTAACAATCGAAGAAAAATCAAAAATACAAATGCCAGCGTTATAAGAAAAGCGGAAAGCGCCACTCTAGCCTGACTCCGGCGCTGGAAGACCCGATTCGAAGGCTTACTTTCGCATGAGGGTCTGAAGCTTAGGAGCGGGCTGGCGTTTGGAGTTAGACCTAGAAAAGCGGAAAGCGCCATTCTAGCCTGACTCCGGCGCTGGAAGACCCGATTCGAAAGCTTGCTTTCGCATGAGGGTCTGAAGCTTAGGAGTGGGCTGGCGTTTGGAGCTAGACCTAGAAAAGCGGAAAGCGGAAAGCGCCACTCTAGCACACCACCGCTACTTTTAGAATGGCATGGACAAGCAAGCATGGACAACCTCTTTACATGAAAGGAAGGAGCGGTTCAATGAAACAAGGTGTTTATGTCCGCTTCACGTTTATCTTATTAATTGTAGGTTTTATGGTTGCGGTACAATACAATACGGTACAAAAACCAGAATCACGGGATACGCGTGATATTTGGGAAATCAGGCAAGAGCTGTCGGCAGAAAAACAACTGCATTCAGAGCTTTTGTCAGAAATTAGAGATGTTAATGAAACCATCACAAAGTATGAAAATTTGCAGTCCGAGAGCCCTGCGCAAGCATTGAACGAAACGCTTGAAACGTTAAGAGCAAAAGCGGGTTTGACCGTAGTGACAGGACCTGGATTGGAACTGGTAATTGAACCTTCTTTGGAAGGAATTGCACTTGGTGACAATGTAACGGGTATCTCACCAGATTTACTCGCTCGCTTGCTTAATGAAATTAACCGTTTTAACGGGCATGCTGTTTCAATCGATGGGAAACGCATTATTCATTCCTCACCAATCAGGGATATTAATGGGCAGACGACAGTTAATAGTTTAAATGTCAGAACTCCGCCATTTAAAATTAGAATTGGAACGGAGACCATGGAAGATGCTGAAAAGCTATACAACCATCTACAATCTTCTATGATTGCGGACGACTTCTTTATCGATAATCTGACTTTAAAGATAGGCGAACCAAAAGAGCAAATAAGTATTCCAGCTTATGATCAGCCCATTGAAAATGACTACTTGAAAAATACATCGAAAGGGGACTAACATATGTGGCTACCATTACTAGGATTAATCTTGGGTATATCTCTCGGATTACTAACTGATATTCAAATCCCTTCGGTGTATGAAAACTATTTATCAATAGCAGTTTTAGCAGCGCTTGATACATTATTTGGAGGTATTCGAGCACAACTTCAACATGTATATGATGACAAAGTGTTCGTATCTGGATTTTTCTTCAATATTGCGCTAGCTGCGGGACTAGCTTTTCTTGGCGTACATTTAGGCGTTGACTTGTATTTGGCAGCTATTTTCGCTTTCGGAGTAAGACTATTCCAAAATATAGCAGTGATTCGACGGATATTATTGACAAGATGGACGGAAAGAAAAGGGACTATTGACTAAAAAACAGTCGAATAGAAGGAAAATTTACAACTTTTGACGATTTTACTTAGACAAGCTTGATAGAATGCAATAGAATGATGAGTAAAGAGTTGTTGAAGGAGGTGCCACGGATTGAATCAGACAGAATTATATGTTTCTCTCGATATTGGTTCTTCATCAATTAAGGTCCTTATCGGAGAGATGACGAACGGTTCCCTAAACGTTATTGGCGTTGGGAATGTAAAATCAAACGGAATTAGAAAAGGTGCAATTGTCGATATTGATGCGACCGTGCAGTCCATTAAAAAAGCAATCGACCAAGCTGAACGAATGATCGGAATGTCTATAAACGAAGTCGTGTTAGGAATTCCTGCAAATCAAGCCATGTTGCATCAAGTTAAAGGCGTGGTGGCAGTTAATAGTGAGAATCGTGAAATTACCGATGATGATTTAGATCGCGTGATAGACTCGGCCCAAGTGATGTCGATTCCGCCTGAAAGAGAATTAGTCAATTTAGTACCCAAACAATTTATTGTGGATCATCTGGATGAAATTAAAGATCCTCGCGGCATGATTGGTATCCGTCTAGAAATGGATGGAACAATGATGACGACATCAAAAACGATTTTACATAATGTTTTACGTTGTGTGGAGCGTGCGGGTCTTCAAATCCGTGAAATATATTTGCAACCACTCGCTTCTGGCTATTTTGCATTATCAGAAGATGAAAAAAATCATGGAACCGCATTCATTGATATTGGTGGCGGTTCAACTACGATTGCTGTCTTCCAAGATGGTCATTTAACACACACATCCGTATTGCCGGTCGGTGGGGATCATTTAACTAAAGATTTATCTATTGTTTTGAAAACACCAACTGAACAAGCGGAAAAAATTAAACATCAATATGGACATGCCTTTTATGATGATGCATCTGACGATGAATTGTTTGAAGTTCCTGTGATTGGTGCAGAAATGAAAGAACAATATAGTCAAAGATACATATCTGAGATTATTGGCGTTCGTTTAGAAGAGTTATTTGAATTAGTCTTAGAAGAATTCTATCGTATGGGTCTTCAAGATTTACCTGGTGGAGTGGTCATTACGGGTGGGGTTGCAAAATTAGAAGGGCTTTCCCAATTGGCTCGCCATATTTTGCAAACTCGCGTCAGACTTTATACACCTGAGTATATCGGAGTACGTGAACCGGGTTACGCTACAGCAGTCGGGTTAATACGCTACGCTTATATGGAAGATCAATTCTTTAACCGATTCGGTGGAAACAGTGCGTTAGGGCAACCAAAAAAACCTGAACAACATTCACCAGCTCCCAAAAAACAAAAACAGCAAACACAGACAAAAGAAGAAGACAAAGAAGGCGTGATGGGGAAAGCTCGCAAATTCCTCGATAAATTTTTCGAATAATAAACTTAGAGACTATTTGTAATTGAAGGAGGAAATGCGATGTTGGAGTTTGATACAAGTGTAGACCAACTTGCCGTCATCAAAGTCATTGGTGTCGGTGGTGGCGGAAATAACGCTGTAAACCGTATGATTGAACACGGAGTTAAAGGTGTAGAATTTATTGCAGTCAATACAGATGCACAAGCATTGAATTTATCAAAAGCAGAAGTGAAGTTACAAATCGGCGCGAAATTGACGCGTGGACTTGGTGCAGGAGCGAACCCTGAAGTAGGTAAAAAAGCTGCTGAAGAAAGCAAAGAACAAATCGAAGAAGCTTTACGTGGTGCTGATATGGTTTTCGTTACTGCTGGTATGGGTGGCGGAACTGGAACAGGTGCTGCACCTGTAATTGCACAAATTGCACGTGAAATTGGTGCTTTGACAGTAGGTGTTGTAACTCGTCCATTCACATTTGAAGGTCGTAAGCGTTCTACTCAGGCAATTGGCGGTATCGGATCGATGAAGGAAGCGGTTGATACATTAATCGTTATTCCTAATGACCGATTACTTGAAATTGTTGATAAAAACACACCGATGTTGGAAGCATTCCGTGAAGCGGATAACGTTCTTCGTCAAGGTGTACAAGGTATTTCGGATTTGATTGCCGTACCTGGTTTAATTAACTTGGACTTTGCTGACGTTAAAACTATTATGTCAAACAAAGGTTCTGCTCTTATGGGTATCGGTATTTCTTCTGGTGAAAACCGTGCTGCTGAAGCTGCGAAGAAGGCCATTTCAAGTCCTCTTCTTGAAACATCAATTGACGGAGCTAAGGGTGTTTTAATGAACATCACTGGCGGTTCAAACTTAAGCTTATTTGAAGTTCAAGAAGCGGCTGATATCGTTGCATCTGCGTCTGATGAAGATGTTAATATGATTTTCGGTTCTGTAATCAATGATAATTTGAAAGATGAAATTATCGTAACAGTAATTGCTACTGGATTTAACGAAGAACAAATTACTCATCGTACAACAAGAAGCGGTGGATTTGGTGCAGGGCGTGCTCAACAAGCTCAAGCTCCTCAACAACCACAACATGTTCCAACTCGTGAATCTAGACGTGAGGAAGCACCTTCTTACCAACAAGAAGCACCAAGAAGAGAGCAACAAACTTCACATCAAGAAGATACGTTAGATATTCCTACGTTCTTGCGCAACCGTCAAAAGAGAAACTAATAACGAAAAGTGAAGAAGAATATAAATTAGAAGCCCAACTTAAGTAGCTTAAATTGCTACTTAAGTTGGGCTTTTTTTGTCGTAGATTTTTTTAATAGAGATACAAGAACTGACATGTTTTGCGACGGACAAGTGATACCTTATTTGTAGGAGGTGAGAAAATGTATGCTGAAGTCTTGATCTCGATTAATACACTCATTAATTTTTCATTACTTTCCTTTTCAAACAAAATGGGTTCGTTTCATCAAAAGTCTTGGCGATTATGGCTCAGTGCATTTATGGGTGGTGTAAGTGTTGTTCTGTTTGGTGGTAGTTTCCTTTCAATCGTTGCAACCTTTGTAGTTATGACGACAATTGCTTTTGGAATGAATCGCACCAATTGGATACTGGCAGCAACAAATACTTTAATTGGGGCTTTGTTTGCCGGTGGTCTACTGACAGTCATACAGCCACTTTTAGCCAATGCCAGCTGGTATGTAGTTTTGATGGTTGCAGGTAGTGTGTTGGTGTTTAGTTTAATGGGTGTCAGAAAAAATTGGTTCCGTGTCAATCTGACGGCCTTGAAAGATTCGTATGTCGGTCAAGTGACCATTCGCTTGTTTCAACAAGAATTTCAACTCACCTCATATTCAGACACTGGCAACCAATGCATAGAACCGTTGTCAGGCAATCCTGTTCATTTTATTTCTGCAGAAAAAATGAAATCATACCTCCCAATGGATTTGTGGCAGTATCTTTACGATTTTGAAGGAAGTTCATCTGAAAATTTTAAAGATGTTCCTTTACCATTTCGCTCTCAATTGCGATTGATTCGTCTCCAGACCGTTCAAAATGAATCGACATGGGCAATTGGCATTAAAGTTGATCATATCCGTTTGAAAACAAAAACTGAGCAATCATTGGCGCCGTGTTATATCGTTCTGACTAAAAACAGCAAACATTTTCCACGTCAAACAGATGTTATTTTGCATGCTTCAACATTATTCAGCTAATCATGGGAGGGCGAATGCTATGTTAATGAAAATTTGGAACAGACTGATCGAGCTATGGAGTCGATGGCGTAGTAAAGGAACATACTATATTGGCGGTAGTGAGTCATTGCCACATCCAATGAATCGTGAAGAAGAAGCAAAAACGATTGATGCGTTTATGAATGGCAGTCTTTCTGCTCGTGACACGTTGATTGAGCGTAATTTGAGGCTTGTTGTCTATATTGCAAGACGTTTCGAAAATACTGGTACACATATTGAAGATTTAATCAGCATTGGTTCGATTGGACTTATTAAAGCGATTGAAACATTCAATACAGAAAAGAAAATTAAACTTGCCACATATGCTTCACGTTGTATTGAAAATGAAATTCTGATGCATCTTCGAAAAACGAGCAGATTAAAATCTGAAGTTTCTTTTGACGAACCATTAAACTCGGATGCTGATGGCAACGAATTGTTACTTTCGGATATTTTAGGCACTGACGAACATATTATTGCAGAAGACGTTGAGAAAAAGATTGAACGTCAATTTATGTTTTCTGCAATTGATTTATTAGAAAAGAGGGAAAAATATATTATGGAATGTCGTTTCGGATTAAATGGTCAAGAAGAAATGACTCAAAAAGAAGTTGCAGATATGCTTGGGATATCACAGTCTTATATTTCCCGATTAGAAAAGAAAATTATTCATGATTTGAGAGAAGAATTAAATCAACCAACAGCTTAATGGATGAAATTGGACGTATTGCAAAACGCATAGTTTCTTACGAGGCGGACACACTGATATGTATCACAGTGTTAAACAGTTCGGAGGAAAAAGCGATGGTACGTACAAAAGTCGAATTATGTGGTGTAGATACGTCAAAGCTACCTGTTTTATCAAACGAAGTGATGACACAAACTTTTATAAGGTTTCAAAGTGGAGATGAATTAGCAAGAGAAGAGCTTGTGATGGGTAACTTACGATTGGTCCTCAGTTTAGTCCAGCGTTTTGCCTACAGAGGAGAACAAGCTGATGACTTGTTTCAAGTGGGCTGTATAGGCCTGATCAAATCAATTGAAAACTTTGATTTAAAACACAATGTGCGTTTTTCAACGTATGCAGTGCCTATGATAATTGGAGAAATCAGAAGACATTTGCGTGATCATCATCCGGTACGTGTATCAAGGTCTTTGCGAGATATTGCATATAAGTCAATGAAAGCCAAAGAGCAGTATATCGCAGAACATTTACATGAACCCACTTTACAGCAGTTGTCAGAGATGATTGATATTCCCCATGAAGATATTCTATTTGCTTTGGATGCCATTCAAGAACCCATTTCGTTGCAGGAGCCTATTTATCACGACGGGGGAGACCCGGTATTCATGCTCGATCAGTTAAAAGATGAGCAAGTGTCAGAAGAATCCTGGTCCACTTATGTTTTTATGAAAGAAAGCATAAGCAAGCTAGACATTCGGGAGCAAAAAATATTAGCTAAACGTTATTATTATGGTGAAACCCAAACTGAAATCGCTAAAGAATTGGGAATTTCCCAGGCTCAGATTTCAAGGTTGGAGAAACACGCCATCCGTGTCATAAAAGAAGAATACAACATTGATTACAGATGAATCAATAAAGCTTTTATTCCTTTTCTGGAATAAAAGCTTTATTTTTTGTTTATGAACATAAACTGTAGAAAGGGGGAATGACCGTTGAAATTTACTGATATCCAACAGAAGGAATTTATTGAGGCAAGTGATGGCCGCATGCTCGGCTTCGTTAATGACGCCAGAATTTCAAAAGAAAATGGAACGATTGAATCTTTTTTCCTGG
The DNA here is from genome assembly GCF_056401835.1 of Paenisporosarcina sp. P4_D4. Classification (NCBI taxonomy): domain Bacteria; kingdom Bacillati; phylum Bacillota; class Bacilli; order Caryophanales; family Caryophanaceae; genus Paenisporosarcina; species Paenisporosarcina sp. P4_D4. The sequence continues at coordinate 54,757 of NZ_JBFUIO010000009.1, forward strand.
CAGAACCGAAAAAGATGCTAGAATTGTTTTCAGGCAATCGTCCAACAATTGTTATCAGATTATCAGATATTAAAGTCATTGGTAAAGATGTTGTCATCGTTCAGTCCAGAGGTTCTGAACAGGGATAAGCATTGAATATTCAACGCTTGATTGGTACAATATATAGACAATACCCATATCAAAAAGTTAGGAACTTCTAAAAATGCCAATACAGCGTAAACTTCAACAAATACAACAGCAAATCAGTCAGGCATGTGCCCGTGCCAATCGTTCTATCAACGATGTTCATATTATAGCAGTCACTAAATCTGTTACTGTAGAGAGAACGCAGGAAGCCCTATATGCAGGACTTAATCATCTTGGAGAAAATCGTCCGGAGGGTTTGCTGGCAAAACAAGCTGAAATTGACACGCCCGCAATCTGGCATTATATCGGTTCATTACAAACACGCAAAGTTAAGCAAGTCATAAACAATGTTCAGGTTTTGCACTCATTGGATCGAATGAGCCTAGCTGACGAAATTCAAAAAAGGGTAACCCAAAAGATTGATTGCTTTGTTCAGGTCAATGTTTCCGGTGAACAAGCTAAGCATGGAATTGAATTGAGGGATGTTCATTCATTCATTGAATCTTTAAGTGACCATCATCAAATACGCATCATTGGATTAATGACTATGGCACCAAATACGTCTGATGAACAAGTGATTCGCAATGTCTTTAAATCTCTCAAGGACATGCAAATGAATATAGCCAGCAAAGGCTATGTACATGCACCTTGTACAGAATTATCTATGGGTATGTCGAATGATTTTGAAATCGCAATAGAAGAAGGCGCCACATACGTCCGAATCGGTACAGCACTAGTCGGAGATGAAAGTGAGGATCTTACATGAGTATGAAAAATAAATTCAAAAACTTTTTTTACTTAGATGAAGAAGAAGAAATTCCAACAACGAATGAACGCAGAAAAGAGTCTCAGCCAATGCCTCAACCGACTGTTCGCAAAACGACAAAGGAAAGAAGAGTTGTGCAAGCAGAGTCAAATACAACGCCAAACATTGTGAGCCTCCAAAACTTACAAAAATCTTCAAAAGTAATCTTGGTGGAACCACGGGTGTATGCTGAAGCACAAGATATTTCGGAGCATTTGAAAAACAAACGTGCAGTTGTGGTCAATTTACAACGTATCGATAAAGATCAGGGAATTCGGATTGTGGATTTTTTAAGTGGAACCGTGTATGCTTTAGGCGGAGATATTCAGCGAATTGGCACCGATATTTTCTTGTGTGCACCCGATACCGTTGAAGTGGCTGGAGCCATTTCCGACTACTTTTATGATGACATACAATAATTGAGGTGTAATTAGTACTTATGGATTTTGTAATTTATATACTTAATGAAGCAATTTATGTGTATTCAATTTTACTGATCATCTATATTTTCATGTCTTGGGTACCAAGTGTGAAAGAATCGAGTATCGGTCGGATGTTTGAAAAAATATGCGAACCGTACTTAGAAGTGTTCAGACGCTTTATCCCACCTTTTGGAATGATTGATGTATCGCCAATTGTGGCTATACTTGTTTTAAACCTCGCACGTGGAGGATTGGCAACTTTAAGTGGACTTGTCTAACAGATTGCCTCACTTTCGTGGGGCTTTTTTTGACCATTGAAAGGAAGAGCAAAGATGGAACAAGTTTTGCAACATTTCCGTAAAGACGAACAATCATTTATCGAACAAGTCAGCGGATGGCTTAGGGAGACACAGGATCGCTATGCGCCAAAGTTGACTGATTTTTTAGATCCAAGACAGCAATTTATCGTACATGCCCTTATCGGTCAGAATGGAGATGTGTTAACGACGGCTTTTGGTGAATTTCCGGAAGCTGAAAGAAAACGTATGCTTATTTCCCCTTCATATTTCGCTGCGACTGATGATGACTATGACATCACAATGTTTTCGATTAAATACCCTTCGAAATTCATCAACATTGAGCACCCCGATGTTTTAGGCTCCCTTATGTCATTAGGATTGGATCGATCAAAATTCGGAGATATTCGCGTTGACGACAATCGAATTGAATTTGCGGTAGCTTCGGAAGTTGCAGATTTTGTGCGGATGCATCTTACCTCCATTGGCAAAGCCAAAGTTCATGTTGAAGAACTGCAACCTGATCATTCCTATCTAGAAAACCAGGATGTTTGGGTGGAGGAAACGCATACGGTAAGCTCAATGCGAATTGATACCATCATCGCTTCTCTATTTAATGTTTCCAGACAGAAAGCATCGCTGTTGGTTCATGGCGGAAAAGTGAAAGTGAACTGGACTGTTCGCGAACAACCATCATTCGAACTGCATGAATCCGATTTGCTATCTATTAGGGGCTATGGGAGAATTCGGATTGGCATGATTGAAGGACGTACAAAGAAAGACAAAATACGACTACAAATAGGGCGAATCGAACAAAATTCGTGAAATATATTCAAGAAAATTCGAATTATTGATGTCATCAACCACAATGAACGGTATAATAGTGGGAAATGATGCAGTAAGTAAAGGGGAGATTTTTGAAATGCCGCTATCACCACTAGATATTCATAACAAAGAGTTTGGTCGGGGGTTCCGAGGCTATAATGAAGATGAAGTCAACGAATTTTTGGACCAAGTGATTAAAGATTTCGAACTTCTAATCAAAGATAAAAAAGAATTGGAAGAGAAATTGAAGTCGTCAAGTGAGCGAGTTGGCCATTTCACAACTATTGAAATGACACTTCAGAAGTCAATCGTGGTTGCACAAGAAGCTGCAGAAGAAGTACGTCGAAACTCTCAAAAAGAAGCAAAGTTAATTGTTAAAGAAGCTGAGAAAAATGCGGACCGTATCGTAAATGAAGCGTTGACGAAAGCTCGCCGCATTGCMCTCGAGATCGAAGATTTGAAAAAGCAATCAAAAGTTTTCCGTAATCGTTTCAAAATGTTGGTGGAAGCACAACTTGATTTAATTAACACTGATGATTGGGATCACTTGATGCAATATGAAGTGGACACAACTCAGCTGGAAAGAATGGATTCAAAAGAAGACTAAGCACAGCTTGACGATTATGGAATCATTCCCTATAATATCTACATATTATAAGAAAAGCGAAGAACGTCTATATAGCAGGCGTTTGTAGCTAGACATAGTGAAACTATACACATTATTTTATATTAATACGCTGAAAGAGACAGTAGTTTGAAAGCACAGAAAAGCGATCCGGGGATGGTGGAAGCCCGGACAGGCGGCAATCAAATGAAAATCACTCTTGAGTAAAATCGCTGAACTTGATTTTGTAAGTGATTTCGGATTCACACCGTTAACGTGATCTAAGCTGGCAACTTCTTCATGTTGCAATTAGGGTGGTACCGCGAGTTATAACTTCTCGTCCCTTCATTGGGATGAGGAGTTTTTTTGTTTAGTTTAAGTTGATTGTCCCTGCAAGCATTGCGCTTGTCACATTAAAAGGAGGTTTTTTAATTGGAATATAAAAATACGTTATTGATGCCAAAAACTGAGTTCCCAATGCGCGGTGGTTTACCTACACGTGAACCGGCGATGCAAGAAAAATGGAATGAAATGAAACTTTATGAAAAAGTACTGGAGCGTACCAAAGACCGCCCGAGTTTCATTTTACATGACGGTCCTCCATATGCGAACGGCGATATTCACATGGGTCATGCTATGAACAAAGTGCTTAAAGACATGATTGTACGACACAAATCTATGACTGGTTATTATGCACCGTATGTTCCTGGTTGGGATACGCACGGTCTTCCGATTGAGCAAGCTTTAACGAATAAAGGTGTCAATCGCAAAGAAATGACTGTAGCAGAATTCCGGAACTTGTGTGAAACATATGCTTATGAACAAATTGACCGTCAACGTGAACAATTTAAACGTCTTGGTGTGCAAGGTGATTGGGAAAATCCATATGTGACATTGAAACCAGCGTATGAATCCCGTCAAATTGAAGTGTTCGGTGAAATGGCACGTAAAGGCTATATCTATAAAGGTTTAAAACCAGTTTATTGGTCTCCATCAAGTGAATCTGCTTTAGCAGAAGCTGAAATCGAATACCAGAACAAAAAATCTCCTTCTATCTACGTAAGTTTTGAAGTGACAGATGGTAAAGGCGTAGTTGCTGAAGGTACTAAAATTATTATTTGGACGACTACACCTTGGACAATTCCAGCTAATCTTGGAATTTCAGTCAATCCGGAATTCGACTATGTAATTGTGGAAGTTGCATCAACGCGCTACCTTGTAGCAAAAGCATTACTGGAGACTGTGGTAACTGCGCTTGAATGGGATTCTTATGAGATTGTTCAGACGTTAAAAGGTGAACAAATGGATCGCATGGTAGCCAAACACCCTTTATATGATCGTGATTCGCTTGTAATGCTCGGGGACCATGTAACGGACGAGGGCGGTACTGGATGTGTTCATACAGCTCCTGGACACGGGGAAGAAGACTTCCAAGTTGGTAAAGCGTATGGACTTGAAGTACTTTCACCGATCGATGACCGTGGCGTATTGACTGCTGAAGCACCTGGCTTCGAAGGGTTATTCTATGATAAAGCCAATAAAGTTATCACAGAAGCTTTGGATGCTGCTGGTGCATTAGAAAAACTTACATTCTTTACACACTCGGCACCTCATGACTGGCGCACTAAAAAGCCGGTTATTTTCCGTGCAACAGCTCAGTGGTTTGCTTCAGTTGAAGCATTCCGCGACCAATTATTAAAAGCAATTAAGGATACATCATTCACTCCAGCATGGGGTGAGACTCGTCTCTTCAACATGGTCCGTGACCGTGGAGACTGGTGTATCTCACGACAACGTGTATGGGGTGTTCCAATCCCTGTCTTCTATGCGGAAGATGGAGAACCAATTTTAACAGAAGAAACGATTGCCCATGTTTCAAAAATGTTCCGTGAACACGGTTCAACGGTGTGGTTCGAACGTGAAGCGAAAGACTTGCTTCCAGAAGGATTCACACACCCAAATAGTCCAAACGGCCGCTTCACAAAAGAAACGGATATTATGGATGTTTGGTTTGATTCAGGATCTTCTCACCAAGCTGTACTTGATGAGCGTGAAGATCTTTCGTATCCTGCTGACTTATATTTGGAGGGATCGGATCAATATCGTGGATGGTTTAATTCCTCGTTAACGACAAGTGTTGCCATCAGCGGCCACGCTCCGTACAAAGGATTATTGAGTCATGGTTTCACACTTGATGGAGAAGGGCGCAAGATGAGTAAGTCGATCGGAAACGTAATCGACCCTGCTAAAGTCATGAATCAACTAGGTGCTGACATTCTTCGTCTATGGGTAGCATCTGTCGATTACACTGCGGACGTTCGCGTAACGGACTCGAATTTCAAGCAAGTTGCTGAAGTTTACCGTAAAATCCGTAATACCTTCCGTTTCCTTCATGGGAATGTATCGGACTTCAATCCACAGACCGATCGCGTTGCTTATGAAGATTTACGTGAAGTAGATCAATACATGTTCATGAAACTGCAAGATTTGATCGAAACTGTTCGCAAAGCTTATGACAAGTATGACTTCCCAAGCGTTTACCATGCTGTAAACAATTTTGTATCGTCTGATTTGAGCTCATTCTACTTGGATATTGCAAAAGATGTTGTTTATATCGAAGGTGAAGACAATTCACATCGTCGTGCGATGCAAACTGTCATGTACGATACTTTGATCGCATTGTTGAAAGTGACAACACCAATTTTACCGCATACGACGGATGAGCTATGGGTCTTCATGACACAAGAAACAGAAGAAAGTGTACAACTGACTGACTTCCCTGAAGCGACAACTCATGATTCATTTGCAGGTTTACGTACGAAGTATCAACAATTGATGCTGGTACGTGACGATGTATTGAAAGCTTTGGAAGGAGCGCGTAATGCGAAAGTTATCGGTAAGTCACTTGAAGCAAAAGTTACGCTTTATGTGAAAAAAGAATTAGTGGAAGCATTTGATGCAAGCAAAGTGGACTTTGCACAATTCTTTATCGTGTCGGACTTTACACTTGCAGGTTCAAAAGAAGATGCACCAGCGGATGCTTTAAACCTTGAAGTTTCTTCTGTTGTCGTTACTAAAGCACAAGGTGAAAAATGTGAACGATGCTGGACGATTTCTTCCAAGGTGGGAGAAAACGAAAAACATCCAACATTATGTCCACGATGTGCAGATGTAGTAGAAAAATATTACGTATAAAATATAGGAGGAGCTGGCTTTCGAACATAGCCGGACAAAGTAATCCTCCATTTGARAGAGCTGCCCTTTTCGGGCAGCTCTTTCTGTCTGTTCATGTTATGTGTTAAACTAGCTAAGATACTTGCGTAACGGAGGAACATACGTGTACATTTTTTATTTAGTAGCAATTGCCGTTGTGGCGATTGATCAATGGACAAAATGGTTAGTTGTAAAAAATATGGAGCTAGGTGAACGAATTGTCTTAATGGACCCTACATTTGCTTTACTTTCCCATCGCAATCGTGGAGCGGCGTGGGGAATGTTGGAAGGGCAGATGTGGCTATTTACAATCGTCACCATCGTCGTGGTCATTGGTATTTTGTATTACTTTCATAAAGAAGCAAAAGGAAAGCCATACTTTCAATTAAGTTTGATGGTTTTACTGGGTGGTACTCTTGGGAATTTTATTGATCGTGTGTTCCGTGGTGAAGTAGTGGATTTTGCTGACGTTCTTATCCCGGTCATTAATTATGAATTCCCGATTTTTAACGTTGCTGATGCAGCATTAACCATCGGCGTGATTATGCTCATCGTCGTATTGTATTTTGAAGAAAAAGCAGAAAAAGCTGCAAAGAGAAAAGGTGAATAGATGGAAGATTTTACGTATAAGATTTCAGAACAACAAAAAGGTGAACGAATCGATAAAGCATTGGCAACACTTGAAGCGGATTGGTCTCGCAGTCAAATTCAAATTTGGCTGAAAGATGGAGCGGTTCTGGTCAACGGCGAATCAGCAAAATCGAATTACAAAGTAAAACCAAATGATGTTATTAATGTTACTGTACCGGATGCAGAAATTCTGGATATCGAAGCAGAAGACTTAAACCTTGAAATCGTTTATGAAGATGAAGATGTTTTAGTGGTGAATAAACCACGCGGCATGGTCGTACATCCTGCTCCTGGCCATACTTCAGGAACACTTGTAAATGGTTTGATGCATCAAGTGAAGGATTTGTCAGGTATTAATGGTGTTATGCGTCCAGGAATTGTACACCGTATCGATAAAGATACTTCAGGCTTATTAATGGTTGCAAAAAATGATAAAGCGCATGAATCATTAGTAGATCAATTGGTGAAAAAGACAGTTACTCGAAAATATACAGCTTTAGTCCATGGGCATATTCCACATGACAAAGGAACTGTTGATGCACCAATCGGACGTGATGCACGTGATCGTCAAAGCATGGCTGTCATTGATAAAGGTAAACATGCCGTAACGCATTTCCGTGTTTTGGAACGCTTTGGCAACTTCACTTTGGTTGAGTGCCGTCTGGAAACAGGCCGTACACATCAGATTCGTGTGCATATGAAATACATTGGTTTCCCGCTTGCAGGTGACCCTAAGTATGGACCGAAAAAAACGATTGATTTTGACGGTCAAGCGTTGCATGCCGGGGTTCTAGGTTTCATTCATCCTCGTACGGAAGAGTACTTGGAATTTGAAGCGCCGTTGCCTGTAGAGTTCCAGGCTTTGCTAGAAGAAATGAAATCAGATGTTGACAGCAAAGAAAAGTAAATCTATACTTATAAAAAGTGTAGAGCGCAATTCAAAGCTCATACTCGAAATTCCTAAACAATACAAAATTTAATAGAACACCTTTAAAAACAGTCCAGAGAGGCTGAGAAGGTAACAGTGAACGTATAAAAACACATGCTGTGTGTTACTATACGCCTAATTTTCTGCATTCACACCCTCTCATCCATTTTCGGACGAGAGGGTTTTTATTTTGCGAAAAATAATGACTAGCTACAAGCGGCAGCCCGAGAATGACGCTTTACGCTTTTCTAATTAAAGGAGAATCTGCAATGGTTGAAAAAGCGAATATTTTGGATGAACAAGCAATTAACCGTGCATTGACACGGATTGCTCATGAAATTATTGAACGCAACAAAGGAATAGAGAATTGCATTCTCGTCGGCATCAAAACTAGAGGCGCTTATTTGGCGAATCGGCTAGCTGCCAAAATTGAAAAAATTGAAGGAAAGTCAATCAAAGCAGGCGAGCTGGATATTACCTTATATAGAGACGACCTATCCATGAAAACTGAAAACAAAGAGCCACTCGTTCAACAAGTGGATATTCAACATGTTGTGACCAACCAGAAAGTGATTTTGGTTGATGACGTATTGTATACTGGCCGAACAGTAAGAGCCGCAATGGATGCGGTCATGGATTTGGGAAGACCATCACAAATTCAATTGGCAGTCTTAATCGATCGGGGTCATCGGGAATTGCCAGTACGCGCAGACTATGTCGGGAAAAATATCCCGACGGCAAGCTTGGAAAGAATCGTGGTCCGTTTGCAGGAAACAGATCATGAAGACAGTGTAACAATTTACGAATAGATGATTGGAGGAGAATGGGATGGCAAACACACAAACAATTTTGGACATACATGATAGGCCTTCAGCAGGTAAGTTGACAACACTAAGTATCCAACATATGTTCGCCATGTTTGGGGCGACAATACTGGTTCCACAATTGGTTGGTCTAAGTCCAGCGATTGCGTTATTGACTAGCGGTATTGCGACACTGATCTTTATGTTTGTAACGAAATTTCAAGTTCCAGCTTATCTAGGTTCTTCATTTGCCTTCATCTTACCGATTCAAATGGCTACAAAGGAAGGTGGAATCGGAAGTGCCATGGTTGGCAGTCTATTCGTCGCAATCGTCTACTTTATCGTGTCTTTGATAATTTGGAAAACAGGCTATAAATGGATTATGAAAATTTTACCGCCAATCGTGGTTGCGCCCGTGATCATAGTTATCGGCTTGGCATTATCTCCTGTTGCCATCGATATGGCGATGAACATCGATCCGGATTTGGACGGAATAAAAGAATACAGCATGTTGCACTTCTCTGCTGCTTTGGTGACATTGGCTGCAGCCGTTGTCGCGACATTGTTCTTCAGAGGAATCATCAGCTTAATGCCGGTTCTAATCGGAATCATCGTTGGATACGTGTACTCCTTGATTATCGGTATTGTCAACTTCGAACCAGTAACAAAAGCAAACTGGTTGTCAGCTCCTGAATTCCTGATTCCCGGAGTACACTATGAATTTATCATCACACCGACATTGCTTTGGTTGATGGTACCAATCGCGATTGTGACCATTTCAGAACATATCGGTCATCAATTGGTTTTAGGGAAAATCGTAAACCGCAATTACATAAAAGAGCCAGGACTTCATCGTTCATTGCTCGGTGACGGTCTTGGTACTTTCATCAGCGGTCTGTTGGGAGGACCTCCGAAAACAACCTACGGTGAAAACATCGGAGTGCTAGCGATTACCCGAGTATACAGCGTGTATGTCATTGGGGGAGCGGCTATTCTTGCTATCGTCTTTTCATTCTTCGGCAAAGTCATGGCACTCATTGCAACGATTCCAACTCCAGTGCTTGGCGGAATTTCGATTTTGCTCTTCGGGATTATTGCGTCCTCAGGTCTGCGTATGTTGGTTGATAACAAGATTGATTTTGGAGACAAGCGTAACTTGGTCATTTCATCCATCATCCTGGTAATCGGGATTGGAGGAGCGAAATTACACTTCACCGAAACGTTTGAAGTCGGTGGAATGGCATTGGCTGCCTTGGTGGGTGTTCTACTAAACTTAGTGCTACCAGGTAAACCGCAAGAAGCCATCGATTCATTGGAAGATAAATCAAATACAACATCCTTTTAATACCTAGTCCAGAGAGGCAGGAAAAGGGAAACCAACTGGTAGAGCTCCGTGACAACATGGATCTTTGCTTGAAGGTACCCCTACAGCCTCTCAACACTTGTTGAGAGGTTTTCTTTAAGAAATACGGGAGGCTATAAAAGTGAAGCATCTATTAAGCATGAAAGACCTAAACAATACAGACATACAAACGATATTAAGTCGTGCATCACAATTTCAACAGCAAGTTTCCGCTGATTGGACTAAACAATACACAGTAGCGAATTTATTTTTTGAACCGAGTACACGAACAAAAATGAGTTTTGAGATGGCAGAGCGGAAACTTGGACTGAACGTACTTCCATTCGAAGCAGGAACATCGAGCACGCTAAAAGGTGAAACTTTATACGACACAGTAAAAACATTAGAAGCAATCGGTGTGGATGCAGTGGTCATAAGGCATGAACAAGATGGTTTCTATGAAGGGCTACTAGATGGAGTCAACGTAGCGATCATCAATGGTGGAGATGGCTCGGGTCAGCACCCTACTCAATGTTTGCTTGATCTTTTTACCATACAACAAGAGTTTGGAAAGTTTGAAGGGCTACAAATAGCAATCGTTGGGGATATTGGACATAGTCGGGTAGCCAAATCGAATGCGGAAGCGCTGACAAGATTAGGTGCTCATGTCACGTTCCTTTGTCCCCCTGAATGGCAAGGCAACTTCGATGCAGCAAACACATGGGACAACATACTGCCGAGTGCGGATGTAGTGATGCTTTTACGAGTGCAACATGAGCGGCACGATACCCAGTCTGATTTTTCAAAGGAAAGATATCATCAAACATATGGTTTGACTCAATCACGTTATGAAAAATTGAAGCCGACGGCCATCATCATGCATCCTGCTCCAATTAACCGGGATGTGGAAATAGCAGACGAGCTAGTGGAAAGTGAAAAATCACGCATATTTAAACAAATGCATAACGGTGTGTTCATACGCATGGCCATACTGGAATCCGTTTTGAAGGGGAGATCATGATGAAAAAATTCATAGAAAACATTAAATTGCTCAATGACAATAACGAATTGATGGAGGGATCCATCCTGATCGACAATGGACGCATTATAGAAGTGAATCCAAAAGCAACACCAGAAGCGGATGAAATCATAGATGGCAAAGGACATTTCGTTTCTGCAGGATTCATCGATGTCCATGTCCACTTACGCGAGCCGGGTGGCGAGCAAAAAGAAACGATTCAAACGGGTACACATGCCGCGGCAAAAGGCGGTTACACTACCATTTGCGCAATGCCAAATACTAGACCAGTACCGGATACGGTAGAAAATCTAAGTCATGTCAACCGTCTGATTGAGGAGAATGCAGTGATTCGTGTACTGCCTTATGCCTCGATTACGATTCGAGAAGCCGGGAAAGAACGAACAGATCTGGCTGCCTTGAAAGAACATGGTGCATTTGCTTTTACGGATGATGGAGTAGGTGTACAACAGGCTGGCATGATGTTTGAAGCAATGAAGGACGCAGCGAAGCTGAATATGCCGATTGTTGCCCATTGCGAAGACAATACATTGATTTACTCAGGCGTCATGCACGAAGGGACGAAAAATAAAGAATTGGGTCTTAAAGGGATTCCATCCATCGCGGAATCTGTGCATATTGCGAGAGATATTTTACTAGCTGAAGCAGCAGGGGCACACTATCATGTTTGCCACGTAAGTACGAAAGAATCTGTCCGAGTAATCAGAGATGCCAAAAAGGCTGGGGTTCGAGTAACTGCTGAAGTCAGTCCACACCACCTACTATTATGTGAAGACGACATTCCAGGAAACGATGGGAACTGGAAAATGAATCCACCACTGCGAGCTAAAGAAGATTTGCAAGCTTTAATCGAAGGATTGGAAGATGGGACACTTGATTTTATCGCCACAGATCATGCCCCTCATACAGAACAGGAAAAAGGCAACGGCATGGAACAAGCACCATTTGGAATCGTCGGATTGGAAACAGCTTTCCCGCTGCTGTATACCCATTTTGTGAAAAGTGGAAAATGGACGTTAGCTCAATTGGTTGAATGGATGACGAGAAAACCGGCAGATGTTTTCGGACTGCCTTATGGTCGTCTGCATATGGGCGAATCAGCGGACTTAGTATTCATTGACTTGTCGAGAGAACAAAATATTGAAACTGCAACATTTGTGTCAAAAGGAAAAAATACACCGTTCCAAAATTGGACATGTACCGGTTGGCCGGTTATGACGATGTTTGAAGGTAATGTAATTTGGCAGGAGGAGAAATAATGATGAAAAGAAGCCTCATTTTAGAAACTGGAGATGTGTTTAATGGAACTGCATTCGGAAGTTTGAATGCCAGTGAAGGAGAAGTCGTTTTCACGACGGGTATGACAGGCTACCAGGAGACTCTATCGGACCCATCTTACTGCGGTCAAATTGTTACGATGACTTATCCATTGATCGGCAATTACGGAATAAATCGAGATGATTTTGAATCAATCGAACCGGCAATCAAAGGAATGGTTGTCCGTGAACTGGCAAACACACCATCCAACTTCAGAAGCGATGCGACACTCAATGACTTGTTCGTAGTGAAAAACATTCCCGGCATTGAAGGAGTGGATACACGTAAACTGACGCGAATTATTCGTGAATTTGGTTCGGTAAAAGGCCATATCAGTGAAGCGGGTGCTGATGTACAAGTGGAAGAAGTAGTCGCACGATTAAAGAATACGATATTCCCGACCGATCAAGTGAAACAAGTGTCAACGAAACGTCCTTATCCAAGTCCTGGACGAGGTAAGCGTGTAGTACTCGTCGATTTCGGAATGAAACATGGGATTTTGCGTGAACTGAACAAACGGGACTGTGATGTGGTCGTTGTACCGTATAACACAACTGCTGAAGAAATCATGGCAATTTATCCCGACGGCATTATGCTTTCAAATGGCCCTGGAGATCCAAAAGACGTTCCAGAAGCAATCACGATGATACAGAATTTAATCGGGAAGATTCCGATATTCGGAATTTGCCTCGGTCATCAACTCTTTGCCCTTGCAAGTGGCGGAGATACATTCAAATTGAAATTTGGACACCGTGGAGCAAACCATCCAGTAAAAGATTTGGAGTCTGGCAAAACGGAAATGACTTCCCAAAACCATGGCTATGCAGTGGATCCTGAATCATTGAAAGAAACGCGTTTGAAAGTTACGCACACTGCCTTGAATGACGGCACAGTGGAAGGCTTAAAACATTTGGATGCTGCCGCTTTTACAGTGCAATACCATCCTGAAGCATCACCTGGACCAGAAGATTCCAATCACTTATTTGATCGATTCATCGAATTAATGAACGCCAATGTGAAAGGGGAAAAAAAACATGCCTAAACGTAAAGATATAGAAACCATTCTCGTCATCGGATCCGGTCCGATTGTCATCGGTCAAGCAGCTGAATTTGACTATGCTGGAACACAAGCTTGTCTAGCTTTAAAAGAAGAAGGCTATCGTGTCATTCTCATCAACTCAAATCCAGCAACTATCATGACTGATACTGAAATTGCGGACAAAGTCTATATCGAACCGATTACATTGGATTTCGTAAGTCGAATTTTACGCAAAGAACGTCCAGATGCCCTTCTACCTACTTTAGGTGGACAAACTGGCTTGAACATGGCGATTGAATTGGACGAATCAGGAATTCTGCAAGAGTTGAACATTGAAATACTAGGCACGAAATTGGAAGCTATTCATAAAGCGGAAGATCGTGATTTATTCCGTACACTGATGAACGACTTGAACGAACCCGTTCCAGAAAGTGACATCATTCATAACATGCAGGAAGCCGAGGCATTCGTTAAACGAATCGGTTACCCTGTCATCGTCCGTCCTGCATTTACGCTTGGGGGAACTGGTGGAGGAATATGCCACAACGACGAAGAGCTTCTTGAAACAGTGACGAGTGGTCTGAAATACAGTCCTGTTACTCAGTGTCTACTTGAAAAATCAATCGCTGGCTTCAAAGAAGTAGAATACGAGGTTATGAGAGACTCCAATGACAATGCCATCGTAGTCTGTAACATGGAAAACGTTGACCCGGTAGGTATTCATACAGGAGATTCCATCGTCGTTGCGCCAAGTCAGACTTTATCAGACCGTGAGTATCAAATGTTGCGCAATGTCTCCCTTAAAATTATCCGCGCATTAAAAATCGAAGGTGGCTGTAATGTTCAGTTAGCACTGGATCCATACAGCTTCAACTACTACATCATTGAAGTGAATCCAAGGGTAAGCCGTTCGTCTGCACTGGCTTCAAAAGCGACAGGTTACCCAATCGCCAAACTGGCTGCTAAGATTGCTGTCGGTTTGACACTGGATGAAATGATGAATCCGGTTACCGGCAAAACTTATGCATGCTTTGAGCCTGCGCTTGATTATGTCGTTACTAAAATTCCGCGCTGGCCATTTGATAAATTCGAATCGGCTAAACGAAATTTAGGAACACAAATGAAAGCAACAGGAGAAGTAATGGCGATGGGAAGAACGTTCGAGGAATCTATTCTGAAAGCCGTGCGTTCACTTGAGACAGGTCAATTCCATTTAGATCTGAAAAACGCGGATGCCATGTCAGATGAATGGATTGAAAAACGTATCCGACGTGCAGGTGATGAACGACTGTTCTTCATCGGGGAAGCTTTAAGACGAGGAGTCACGATTGACACCATACATGAGTGGAGTCAAATCGATTTATTCTTCCTCAATAAATTTCAAAATATCGTGAAGTACGAAGAAGTGGTTTCTAGCCATCCGTTTGATTTCGAAGTGGCGAAAAAGGCGAAGCGCATGGGGTTTGCAGATGCAACGCTAGCAGCATTATGGAATAGCGATGAATTGACTATCTACAACTGGAGAAAAGAACTGAACTTGATTCCAGTCTTTAAAATGGTGGATACATGTGCGGCAGAATTTGAATCGGAAACACCTTATTTCTACGGAACATACGAAGATGAAAATGAATCAATCAAGACAGATAAAGAAAGTGTCATCGTGCTTGGTTCAGGACCAATCCGAATCGGTCAAGGTGTCGAGTTTGACTATGCAACCGTACATTCTGTATGGGCAATCAAAGAAGCAGGTTATGAAGCCATCATTATCAATAGCAACCCAGAAACAGTATCAACGGATTTCTCCATCTCGGACAAGCTTTATTTTGAACCTTTAACAATTGAAGATGTCATGCACATAGTGGATCTGGAACAACCAAAAGGCGTTGTCGTTCAGTTCGGAGGACAAACAGCCATCAACTTAGCGGATAAACTGCAGGAACGTGGTGTTCAAATCCTGGGAACTTCTTTGGAAGATCTGGACCGTGCAGAAAATCGCGATAAATTTGAACGTGCACTGCATGAAATCGGTATTCCACAACCAATGGGCAAGACAGCTGTTTCATCAGAACAAGCAGTGGCAATCGGCAATGAAATCGGCTATCCGGTACTAGTTCGTCCTTCATACGTCTTAGGCGGACGTGCTATGCAAATTGTTTACAATCAAGAAGAACTTGCTCATTACATGGAGCATGCAGTTCAGGCAAGTCCGGAACATCCAGTATTGGTCGACCGTTATTTAACTGGTACCGAAATTGAAGTCGATGCCATCTCAGACGGAGAAAATGTATGCATTCCAGGAATTATGGAACATATCGAACGAGCGGGTGTTCACTCGGGTGACTCGATTGCAGTCTATCCACCACAGAATTTAACGTGCGAACAAGTGAATACGCTCGTGGATTACACGACTCGACTTGCAAAAGGCCTGAACATCATTGGTTTACTGAATATCCAATATGTTATCTCTAAAGGCGAAGTTTATGTGATTGAAGTGAATCCACGTTCAAGCCGAACGGTTCCTTTCCTAAGTAAGATTACGAATATTCCAATGGCGAAGATTGCGACAAAAGCAATTTTGGGACAATCGCTCCCTTCTCAAGGAATTGCAAATGGACTTGCGCCTTCACCTAGAGGTGTTTTCGTGAAAGTACCAGTATTCAGCTTTGCGAAACTGCGCCGAGTGGATATTACATTGGGACCTGAAATGAAATCGACCGGGGAAGTCATGGGGAAAGATATCACGCTTGAAAAAGCGCTTTATAAAGGCTTAGTGGCTGCAGGAATGGAAATCAAAGATCACGGTTCAGTATTGATGACGATCGCCGACAAGGATAAAGAAGAAGCAGTATCGATTGCGAATCGCTTCACGTCGATCGGTTACAGAATTCTTGCTACTGAAGGAACGGCAAATGCCTTAAAAGAAGCGGGAATACCTGTTACAACAGTTAATAAAATTGGTAGTGAAGGTCCGACTTTACTGGATTACATCCAAAAAGGAGACGCCCAGTTCGTCATTAACACGTTAACAAAAGGTAAATTGCCGGAGAGTGATGGGTTCCGAATTCGACGTGAGTCTGTAGAAAATGGAATTCCTTGCTTAACATCGCTGGACACAGCAGAAGCGATGTTACGAGTCATTGAATCGATGACATTCCAAGCCGAGGAGATGCCGACACAGGGGGTTTTTGGATGATTAAACAAGAGCGCATGCGCATCGTCAAACATAAAGAAATCGCTCAAAATATTTTCGAAATGACGGTGAGTGGCCAACTTGTACAGGACATGACAAGTCCGGGTCAATTTGTTCACATCCGTGTTTCGGATAGCTATGAGCCTTTGCTCCGCAGACCAATCAGCATTGCGTCAATTGACCGAGATGTGTTGGAGTTCACAATGATTTATCGTGCTGAAGGCCGAGGAACTTCATTGCTCGCGCTTAAAATGGTTGGAGAAGAAATAGATATTTTGGGTCCTCTTGGCAACGGCTTTCCCGTTGAGGAAGCAACACCCGGTGAAACAGTTGTGTTGATTGGAGGGGGAATCGGTGTTCCTCCTTTATATGAACTATCTAAAAGACTTGTTGATAAAGGTGTCAAACCGATTCATGTACTTGGCTTCCAGTCAAAAGAAGCTGTCTTTTACGAAGATTTCTTCCGAGAACTTGGTGAAACGCATATTGTCACAGTAGATGGATCACACGGTCAACAAGGATTTGTCACGACGGTGCTATCTGAATTACAACCCGAATTTTCATCATACTTCACGTGTGGTCCAACTGGAATGCTTGCGGCTATTCAGAATATGTATCCGGATCGAAAAGGATTTCTATCGTTTGAAGAACGCATGGGTTGCGGACTTGGAGCTTGTTTCGCTTGTGTCTGCAAAACCACTGATCAAACAGAAGTGGACTATGTAAAAGTGTGCTCGGATGGTCCAGTATTTCCTGCAGGGGTGGTGTCCGTATGAATCGATTAGCGATAGAATTACCAGGATTATCATTGAAAAATCCAATTATGCCGGCTTCCGGGTGTTTCGGATTTGGCAAAGAATATGCTCGGTTGTATGACTTATCAAAACTTGGCGCGATTATGATCAAAGCAACGACACTTGAGACGCGTTTAGGAAATCCTACACCACGTGTTGCAGAAACTTCATCCGGAATGCTGAATGCAATTGGACTTCAAAATCCAGGTCTGGAAAAAGTGATTGCTGAAGAGCTGAAGTGGCTGGAGCAATATGATGTGCCGATCATTGCAAATGTTGCCGGTACGTTGACGGAAGACTATGTGGAAGTTGCGAAACATATATCAAAAGCAAAAAATGTCCATGCTTTGGAATTGAATATTTCTTGTCCGAACGTAAAATGCGGAGGCATTACTTTTGGAACCGATCCGTCGGTTGCTGCAGAACTGACTGCCGCCGTAAAAGAAGTTTCGGAAGTTCCGGTTTATGTGAAATTATCCCCGAACGTAACCGATATAGGTGAAATTGCTCGAGCAGTTGAGGCTGGTGGAGCTGATGGCATAACGATGATTAATACGCTCATTGGAATGCGACTGGATACAAGAACAGGGAGACCTGTCATTGCCAACGGGACTGGAGGGTTATCGGGTCCTGCAGTCAAACCTGTAGCTTTGCGTATGGTTTATGAAGTTGCCAAACAAGTGTCTATTCCAATCATTGGAATGGGGGGCGTTGCGACGGTTGACGATGTCATTGATTTCATGTCGGCAGGCGCAAGTGCCGTAGCTGTAGGAACAGCAAACTTCGTTGATCCATTTGTTTGTCCGACGATCATTGATCAATTACCTGAGAAACTCGATTGGTTAGGTCTGAATCATATCTCAGAATTAGTGGGGAGGAGTCACCGATGAACAATCAAAACCCTATAATAGCGCTTGATTTTTCAACAAAAAATGAGGTCATCCACTTTTTGAAGCCGTTTGATGAAAAACTGTTTGTCAAAGTTGGCATGGAACTTTATTTACAAGAAGGACCATCGATCGTAACGGACTTAAAAGGAATGGGACACGACGTTTTCCTGGATTTGAAACTGCACGATATTCCGAATACAGTCAAATCCGCCATGCGCGGACTTGCTAAGCTTGGTGCAGATATGGTGAACGTCCATGCAGCAGGTGGGTTGCAAATGATGGAGAGTGCATTAGAAGGACTAGAAGCGGGAACTGCAACAGGAAAACAACGACCATTACTTATCGGGGTTACACAATTGACCTCAACAAGCGAACAGCAAATGATAAATGAACAGAAAATCAATTTAACTTTACAGGAATCTGTTCGTCATTATGCAAGCCTTTCAAAACAGGCAGGTCTCGATGGAGTCGTTTGTTCGGTATTGGAAGCGGCAGACATTAAACGAGTTTGCGGGGAAGACTTCTTGCGTGTAACACCGGGAATACGATTGACGGATGGTTCAGAACATGACCAAATCCGTATCGCGACACCTGATGTGGCATGTAAAGAAGGTTCTTCCTTGATTGTAGTAGGCAGAGCCATCACTCAATCGGTAAATCCAGTAGAGACATATCATTTGGTGAAACAACAATGGGAGGTTTTACAATGAAAAGTCAGCAACATGAAATAGCAGGAGCATTATTGTCGATAGGTGCTGTGGAATTAAGACCTCAAGATACATTTACATGGACTTCCGGAATATCTTCACCGATTTATTGTGACAACCGTTTGACCATGTCGAGTCCAACTGTACGTATACAAATTGCAGAAGCTTTAGCGGCAAATATCCGTGAGTTTTTCCCGCAAACAGAAGTAGTTGCTGGGACGGCGACAGCGGGCATTCCACACGCTGCGTGGGTAAGTGATGTCCTTAATTTGCCTATGGTCTATGTCCGTTCAAAAGCAAAAGAGCATGGACGTGGCAATCAAATTGAAGGAAAAATTGTACCTGGCCAAAAAGTGATTGTCGTTGAAGATTTGATCTCGACAGGTGGTAGCAGCATCGAGGCCGTTCGTGCGCTGGAACAGCAAGGTTGCGAAGTTCTGGGTGTGGTGTGTATTTTTACTTATCATTTAAAACGAGCGGACGAATTATTTGAAGAAGCAGGAATTCCATATGTCAGCTTAACAAACTTTGATGCATTAATCGAAGAGGCAACTCTTGCGAAGCAAATCGCTGACGATGACAAACCTAAGCTGATGGAATGGCACGAAAAACTGAAATACGGGAAGCTATAAAGACGGACTGAATTTCAGTTACATATAAATGAATCCCTCAAAAAATAGGATGCCAGTGCACTTGTTGCACACAGGCATCCTATTTTTAATCTTACATATCTTTTCTGACTTCTGAAATAATTGAATTCCCATCAGTAATGATTATATACATCATTAATAACGCTAATATGACGAATAAGATCCCTAAAGTAAAATAAACAATTTTTATTAAAACATTGGCCACTTTCAGAGGGAAAATCATTTTGAGAAGAATGACAAAAAACCCGAAAATGAAAATTGTATTGAGCAAACGAAGTTTACTATTCTTCTCTAAAGTTTGTTCTACTTCCTCAACAAATTTCCCATTTATCATATGAATCCCTCCTATTGCAAAGTTAATAGCAAGCAGGGGGGCCATTATATAAAAAAATATTGTTAGAAACATGAGTACTTCCCGCTTTCACTGGTTCCAATTTCCCGTTCTTATCATACACTATAGAATGG